>CALIEE010000049.1 GCA_938022485.1 uncultured bacterium
AATGCTCTAGATACTTCCTTCGAACTAGTTTTTTCATCTTGGATACTGCCAAGGTGAACAGCAAAATCCTCGATAAATATTTCAGCTACCTCAACAAAAAGGTTTTCGTCTCCTCCGAGTCGGGCAAGAACATCATCAAGATCTAAGAGATTACTGTCACTCATAAATTTACCTAAGAAAAAAGCCGCCCGAAGGCGGCCATTTTGTGATTCACAAAGTGGGTAAGCACTCAATTATTGAGGTGTAACAGCTTCCACGGCCTTATCTACCATAGCATCCGCACCACCTTTAAGAGCACCTGAAGCGCCGCCAGCACCTTCGACTAACGAACCTGCCGCATCTTTGGCTTTACCAACGGCAGCATCCTTTGCTCCTTGCAACATCGAGCCAGCTTTGTCAGAAGCCGCACCGGCTACATCTCCAGCCATATCTTTCGCTCCTTTGAGCATTGAGCCCGCAGCATCACCCGTGGCACCAGCCGCGTCTCCAGCCATGTTTTTAGCTCCATCTACTACGGAGCCAGCTTTGTCAGACGCGGCACTAGCTGCATCGCCAGCCATATCAGTTGCTCCGGCAGCGGTGTCTTTAGCACCCTCCACCATCGAACCTGCTGTTTCAGACGCTCCGCTCACCGAGCTTTTAGCATTCTCAACCGCGGAACCTGCAACATCGCCAACAGCTCCGGCAGCATCACCTGCAGTTTGAGAAACCGCTTCTGTAGCCTTACCAGCTATATCTGTTGCTCCATCAACAGCTGAACCAGCAGCGTCTAAAGTACCGCCTGCAACTGCTTTAGCTCCATCCGCTACAGCTCCTGCACCATCTCCAGCCACCTCAGCACCTTTGGCCGCTACATTCTTAGCACCCTCAGCAACAGCTCCAGCCGCATCGGCAGTAGCCTTAGCCGCACCAGCAATTGCAGAACCAGTGCCACCAGCAGCATCCCCTGCGAGATCAGCTGTCTTAGCTGCTACATTTTTAGCTCCTTCTGCCACCGAGCCAGCAGCGCTACCAACTGATTCAGCAGCCTTTATAGTTTTGTCGACAATTCCACCAGTGACAGATCCAGCTTCGTTACCGCCGCTATTACAAGCACCCAGAGAAAGGGCCAGACCTGAGGCTACGAACAACACAGCAGACTTTTTGCTATAGATTTCCATTCTAATTTAATACTCCAAAAATTAACGTATAAAGAATTGATTAAAAAATTTGAGCGCACCTGGCTCATCAAGACGTCTATATACGTCTAAGCTTAAGGTATACCCGTACGGCTTAGGGAGTTTCCAGTTATATCGGGAAAAAGTCCACAATAGTTAGAAGTTGCAGGCTCTTTTTGAGATAAGATTAGTGGGGAATTGAGCTTTGGAAGCTCCAAATTTGGTTGCTCAAGCGGAGTAATTCGGTTTAGAGAGGTAATTAGCTTTTGGAGTGCATATGAAATTTAAAATTATTACACTGTTGTTCTCTATTGCCCTTGTGGCTTTCCCCGCTCAAGCACAGGAGGTTTCTGATCCTTTTGAGTCTGTTAATCGAAAAGTATTTTGGTTCAATAACGTCCTGGACAACTACATCCTCGAGCCCGTTTCCAAAGCTTACACCTGGACACTCCCTAAACCTGTTCGTAGCTCAGTGAGAAATTTTTTTTCGAATTTAGAATATCCAATTCACCTTGTTAGCAACCTGTCCCAAGGTAAGCTCGATCAAGTTGGAAATGATACGGGGCGTTTTTTAATTAACTCTACTTTTGGAATTGTTGGCCTGTTTGATGTCGCTGAAAAAGTTGGGTTTGAATATCATGAAGAAGATTTTGGCACTGCGCTTGGACATTGGGGAGTAGATGGTGGCCCTTATCTTATGCTCCCCTTGCTTGGGCCTTCAAATGTTAGAGATCTCACCGGCACAGTTGTAGACTACTTTCTTCACCCTTTGAATTGGGCAAAGCTAGACTCAAGTCTATCTGATGACGTAGACTACAGTTTGATTGGAGTTAGTGTTGTGGAGGTAGTTGACACCAGATCTTCTCTCCAACAAGCTATTGAAGCAGCCAAAGAAGCATCGGTCGATTACTACTCATTCGTCAAAAATGCTCATCATCAACGTAGGCAAGGAATCATCTATGATGGCTTGCCTCCTGAGGCTGAATGGGACGATGAAGATGAAGACTGGGAAGACGATGATTGGGATGATGAGTAGCTCTTAGGCTCCTCCTCCTCCCTCAGCTCCTTCGTGCTGCTGCCTCTAGGCTTATTGACGAGAGTAAGATAACTGCTAAACTCCCCCAGCATTTTAAAACGTAAGCATCCAGCCAGCTTTCTCGTCGTTGCTGATCAGGCTCGACAAGAACTATCTGAATGTTTGCTTGAAGAGATAATAACCTGTTCAGTCCGAGTGTAGTTCGGCTTGAACCCCATTAGAATAAATGATGAGCAGATACGCTAAAAACGCCACCATAGTTTATCGTGAAGACATCAATAAAGAGCTTTCAATTATCAGGATCAAACCTGACGAGGGTGAAGTAGCAGAATTCAAGCCGGGGCAGTACGCTGAATTAGCTGTACCAACTCCCGAACAAGAGAACCCTCAAGAAGGTGTAAAGCCAGAGAAGTTACTTAGAAGATCATATTCAATTGCCTCCAATCCCTCAGTAAAGGATGCTCTTGAATTCTATGTAGTCCTTGTCCCTGAAGGCGCTCTAACTCCAAAACTTTGGGATCTTAAAGAAGGTGACCGCTTGTGGCTCGGACCAAAGGTAAAAGGTAAGTTCACCCTAGATGGCCTGCCAGAAGATAAAGATTTCATTATGGTTGCGACTGGTACAGGGCTTGCTCCTTTTCTTTCAATGTATAAGGAGTTCAGAAAATCGAATAAATGGAACAAGTATGTTCTAATCCACGGTGTAAGAATTGCTGACGACCTAGGTTATAAAAAAGAGTTAGAACAATTCGCTGAAGAAGATCCTAACTTTGTTTATGTACCAATGTGCACGAGAGAACCCGAGGGTTCTGCCTGGCAGGGGCCCAGAGGAAGAGTAAATATATTGTTCGAAACTGCTGAAGCTTTTGAAAACAAAACTGGTGTTCCCTTATCCTCAGATAGCACTCACGTCTTTTTATGTGGCAACCCGGCCATGATTGATACTGTTCAAGAGTCTCTTGAGGCAAAGGGCTTTACCCAACACAGTAAAAAGAATCCTGGTAATATCCATTTTGAAAGATACTGGTAAACATGTCTGTAAAGATCAGTGCTAAGTACTTGGGCGAAAAACGTGTTGAAATAAAGCACGGCCCCTCTGGCACTAGCTTAATCACCGATGCGCCAGTGGATAATAACGGTAAAGGAGAATCCTTTTCCCCAACCGACTTAGTGGCCTCTGCCCTTGGAGCCTGTGCAATGACAATTATGGGTATAGTAGCCGAAAAGGATGAGATTGACCTTAGCGGTATGGAAATGACCGTAGAGAAATCTATGTCAGCTAGTCCAAGACGAATTGCATCTCTGCCAGTAAGTATTAATATGCCTTCAGGACTGAGTTCCGAAAGTCGGAAAAAACTCGAAGCTGCTGCCAGGGCATGCCCTGTTCATAAATCATTAGCTAGCGAAGTTGAAGCTTCCTTAAAGTTCAACTATCCAGATTAAGCCGGCCGGATTAGCACCGGCCATATTGGAGCTGCCCTAGCTGGGCTCAACTAGCTCTGAACCGATCACCTCTACTCTGACTTGCAAACCTTCTATTTCAAGTTCCACCGATAGATTATCCAACTGGAAGGCTATTTTTTTATCTAAGATTCCAACCTGTTTCCTCTGGCCAGCCTTTAAAGCTAGAACTTTCGCCCAGGCCTGATAAAACTCAGTGGCATCTTTCTTACTATGCCAATGACTACGAAAATCTAACTTAAAATGCTTCCCTTCCTGATAAATCCAAGCTCTGTCAGCCGCCCAACCAGCAGCAGCAACTTTGGCTGGAGAAAAACCGGCGTCAGGCGCCAAAAGAGAAAATAAAGCATACTCCCCCAAGACTGCTGTATAAATCCAACCCTCCTCCGCTAAGTATGGCGGCAAGTCCAAGCTAACGCTTGATTCCTGCACAAAGCGAGATAGATAAAGTTCAGGGTGCAAAATTTCTGCTGTGCTAAGTGGAGGTCTACTAAAGAGCACGTCGAAGTCGAACGTAGGATCATTTTCTCTTAATCCACAAAAAAATCTCACACCATGGGAGTAAGGAAAACCCGCCATCAGCCTGAGAAAGGGGGGGAAGTCTTTATAATCTGTATCTAAAAAAATAATCTCGGCATTAGCTAAGGAAATATTCTTCCCATGCCAACGACAGTTAAACTCTGAATCAAGGGCTTCCAAGGTTCGAAGAGCATCGCCCTCAAAAACTGCCTGACGTGCCATAAGGGAATCACTAGCTATGCCTTTAGGGAGCAAACTAGACAAATCGAAGTTTTGATCTTGAAGAGCATGAACCAATTCATGATAAATAGAGGACCTCTTACTTTCATTCAGACCACTCTCACTTAAAGCAAAATAATCGTCCTCAATATGATAGAAACCCTTGATGGTCTCCCTATAACCACTCAGTAAGCCTTCAACATAATTGTAGTCGGTCGGTATTCCACCGATGAGTTTATACAGTAACTCCTCATTCTGGAGTTCCTCCGGTGTGTTTTTCTTAAAGATCTCTGATTTAAGCTCTTTAACTATTTCGGCAGGTTTAAGGTAACGACAACTCACAGGGCCTCTAAAATTAAGCCCTCTGGCTTGCTCAATTTCTCGCATTTGCTCTTTCTCTAACTGACAAGGATTAGAAGAGGCCATAGAGCAGCCTAGAAATAGTCCTAATGAGGCCAGGAGAAATAAATTCATTAGTCTTTTCAAGTTCTTACAGGCATCCATGAAGCAGTTAGGGCAGAATTACAGACATGAGTATAAGCAATCCATAGCACAACCACGTGCCTATGAAATTGAAGAAAAGTTTACGGAGGTAGGGCAATGAAGCCAACAAATACAACAACTAGTAATATCCCCAAGGGATTTGCCGGTATGAGTAGAGATAATATGATAACTGCAGTGTTCTCATCACTTCATGGTCTAGAGAAGTGTGTTGAATCTAGTCAAAAAATGTTTTCAGGAGAGCTTGCTGGTAGCATTATTGTTGAGCGTTCTTTGAACCAGCAAAAAAAAGTAATAGTCCAAATGAGACGTACGGCCAACAAACTACAAATCCAACTTGCCCAAGAAAACTGGGCTGAAGTCGTTCGGTCACTACAAATATTCTACGGTCTAAGACAAATAGTACGTCCTGAGATTATGGCCACATTTCAATCTCTTGCGAACAAAGAGCTCAAACTTTCAGCAATGACTGAAGATACAGTAATTCACTAACAATTCCCAAAATAAAGAATGCCTTTTTGTTGACCCTCAGAACTGGGTCAACAAAAAGGTTGGTTTTCAACACCCTGCAAATACTTCTTACCCCAATCTAGGCTGCCTGCTTGCTCGCTTGTGCCTAATTTAACTGAGACGCGGTATATCCGTTGAGAGACTATTTCAGATAAATCGCTAGATCTGAAGAGCTCCTAGCCCTATAATACCTCTTTCCAATGTGTGATTCTTATTTGTAAATCTAAAAACTTTTATTGGCCTACCGAACCATGATTCGTCTCTTTTCCACTATTACTATCTTATCCTGCTTATTTTTTTCAGCCTGTGGCGGAGGAGGGGGAGATGATTCTTCTAGTTCAAGCAGTGGGGGGTCGACAGCTCTTGCTTGCAATGTAATTGGCCTGGAGACAAGAATACTCAATGGAGATACCTGCAATAACTCCGCTGCGGCATCAGTAGTGAGACTTATAGCACTAGATGATTTTTTCCAACCTATATCACTTTGTAGCGGAACTCTAATCACACCCACCCAGGTATTGACTGCAGCTCACTGTTTTGAACAACTAGCTTTCTACGTAGTGGAGTCGGGAGACCGTGGTACCGCCTCCAACTTTGAGGCCAATGTGATTTCATTAAACGAAGCTCCAGGTTTTAGACTTGGTGGACCTGATACTAGTTTCCGACTGTTCAATGACGCGGCAATAGCTGAATTAGATAGACCAATCCCCTCGCCCACAATGCCTATTTTGCTCTCCAGAGCTCCTGAGGTCGGTGAAGAAGGATTTGTCTTTGGCTTTGGCGCAACAGAGTTAGGTAGTAGAAATGCAAGTATCGACGTACTTCAAGGCGGGGCAATGACAATCAGAGAAGTTACTGACAATCATATATTTGTTAGTTTCGACGGTAGTGGGGTTAATATTTGCTCTGGAGATTCCGGTGGGCCGATAGTGGTTTTGGTTGATGGCCAGCCAGCCGTGGCTGGAATTGTCTCGCAAGGTAGTGAGCCGGGGTGCTTTCCTGGCGATGTATCCACATTTACCAACCTACAAAGTAACTCTGTTTTGCCTTGGTTAACGGGAAGCGCTGGAAATGCTTCCGTGCGTTAATAGCGACCTAAAATACCGTAGCAATTTCAGCTACTTAGGCTCAGGCGAGAACGTTTAGGTTGTGTCACGTTTTCGCGGTTGTAGGTCATAACAGTAGTAAGTTTCCAAGCTCCAACTAGGAAGCTGGATACTTACTATGTTTTGATTTGCCCCGGAGTCTCAAATGAAGTGTAAAGTTTTAGGTTTGTTTCTATCAATAGTGTTTTGCTCTTTTCAGGCAAACGCCCAATGCCAGACATCTGGCTCTAGCTATTTCCAAGCCATATCTAATTTTCGACAAAGTTGCGGCCCATACGACAAATCCAGAGGGCATGACTGTGACCCTACTTCTAGAGGTTGGCTTTGCTCAACCGGGCAAATAACTACTCAAAACCAATCAAACAATCAACCGGTAAACTCGACGCCAACCCCGACTACCACTCAATCTCAGGTATCATCCCCCACCAGCCCCGGAGCTTGCTCTGTATCTGCGGCCAATTTTGGACAAGCTTTAACGAGATTCAGAGCAACTTGTGGAAGATACGATAAATCTCAAGGGCATGATTGTGACCCCACAGCAAATGGATGGACCTGCTCTACAGGACAAGTTGGTGGACTAGAAACAGCTAGTCAAAATGTAACACCAACTCCTGTAGTAACAGCACCATCAGCGCAACCGGCACCAGCTCAACCGAATCCAACACCGGTAGCAGCTCCAGCTCCAGCTCCAGCTCCAGCTCCCAGTGCATCATCATCTGACTCAGACTGCTCCGCCACTGATATTAGAAGCCTAAAAAGATGTATAGCCGAAGCTCGTTCTGGAGATTCGATCTCTTTAGTAAGGAATATTCAGTGTTCGGGAGCCGATTGCTGTAGCGGTAACAGTGCCACGCTTAATTTTGCTGGGCGAAGCAATCTAATCATTGACGGTAATGGTCACACACTGCTGAGAAGAACAGGGCAAAGACAATGTAGTATGATCGATATCAACGGCGGCTCCAACATTACCTTTAGTGACATTACATTTGATGATGACTCTTCTGTAGCGGGCTGTGTGGTAAACGATAATTGCCCTCGAATGCTTCACATTCGTAACGCCAACAACATAATGCTCAACCAAGTTCATGTCACAAACGGAAAGGGATACGTGATCTACGTTAACCGGGTAAATGGGTTTACTTTTCTCAATAGTCGACTTACCAACTCAGGAGTTCTTGGACTTTACGTTGGACATGGCGATAACACTCCTTC
This sequence comes from uncultured bacterium, assembly GCA_938022485.1. Lineage (GTDB taxonomy): Bacteria > Bdellovibrionota_C > UBA2361 > SZUA-149 > CALKYB01 > CALKYB01. The sequence goes on from CALIEE010000049.1 coordinate 7,722, forward strand.
CACTAATGTTACAATTCGAAATTCTGTCTTCACAGATAACTCAACAAATGCAATTGCCTTACTTGGAGTTGTTGGCAACAGCCTATCCAGCAATATTGTTGAAGGAAATACTTTCGAAAGGAATCATCACATCGGCCAATGGCTTGTAGCCCCGCAATTCAGAGATGGTGCAAGAGAGGGTCGACTTCTGACAGGAGGAGGACAAGTTTACATTGCTCAGGCAAACAATTTTACCTTCAGAAACAATACTATTAAGGATGGCTCGTGCTCCAATTGCTATTTACACAACGGTGCTCTGAGAACTGGTATAACAGGGCTTGAATTAGGAACACCTGGTAAAGCATCTCTTAGAAACGGTTTGGTTGAAGGAAATACAATATTCAACAACCACGGTTTCGGGGTGTCCTTAAATGCTAACTCCACTCTTAACAATATTGTTATCAGAAATAACACCGTCTACAACAATGGAATTAACTACCAAAACACTCTAGGGGTTAACTAATTTTTCTCGGTCACTTTGCAGCTCCTGAACAAATCTATAAAGATCATAGGCTACTTTCATGCCAGGTATATCTTTGGTCTTGCTTTTGACGGCTGAGATTCGCTCTAAATCACCAACAATAAATAGTCTCTTCCTCGCTCGAGAAAGAGCCACGTTTAATCGTCTAATATCTAAAAAGAATCGGTATAGTTTCGAATCCATTTTCTCGATATTCTCAGGCCTCCTTACTAGACTAAGAATAATTATGTCTTCTTCACGACCTTGAAAACTATCAAGTGTGGCGATATTTTCACTAGCTGAGAAATACAAATTTTCCAGATCTAACTCCTTAACCTTGGTTTTCAGAAGTTCTTTCTGAGCAGTGTAGAAAGTAATAATTCCAACCGAAGGCTTCTCTCGACCTTTGGCAATCTGATCAATAGTTTCCAACAAATCCATGGTAATTTGCACCTCTGAAGCGTTGTAATAACTCTTTAAATCAGGGTGAAATTTCTCCTTAGCCTTCTCTCCATACTTGGCAGTAGAATGATAAGAGACTGCCGCTGGAAGACCTTCAATTGGCCAAGAGCGTTGCTCCGAAACCACACCGTTCTCTAGTCCCTGACCTGCATAGAAAACTTCTGAAATAAAACTCCCTATTTGGGGATGCATACGAAATTGACGGTTGAGAAAGCTCACTGAAGACTGAGGAAGGCAACTAACCGCTGCCTCAAGAACACTAGTCTCTCCTGGGCACTCTATATTCGGAAACTCAGCATCCCATTGCTTTCTGACATCAGATGAAACAAGAGGAGGTAGCTGTTTGTGGTCTCCTACCAATAATGCACGCTTAGCAAACTGCATAGGAACTAAAGATTCCATAATCGTGCTTCTACCAGCTTCATCAATGATTACCAGATCAACTGGAGACTTACTTTTATTTAGCAAATATCGAAGAAATTGATCAGCTGAGCCTATACAGGTAGCTCCAATTATTCTGATATATTTTTCAAAAAGCTGATTCTCCTTTAGCCTCTTCTCCTTTGGCATCCGATAAGTTCGGGAAAAGATAAACAGAGGTGCTGAAATTATGGTTTTTGGAATTCTAACAAAAGCTCTAAGCAGAGAATCTTTCAAACCTAACATTGGCAGTCTACTATCTTTGCTAAGCCTCTTAAGATCTTCGGATATTCTCTCCTCTCGACCTACTCGAAGGCTTTTCTTCAAAAGACTTACAGGCAACCTTTCTAAAACATTGTCCACTGCCAGATTCGACTGACTCACAATAAGAATTCTCTGAGAAGAGTTTTTTCTCAACTCCTGCTCTATTATCTCGACAATGACAGAAGTTTTTCCAGTTCCAGGAGGACCTTGAATACATAAAACGGAGTCTTCTAAGCTCAGTGCTTTCTCGACAGCCTGCCTCTGTGAGGGATTGCTAGCCACATTAGGGTTAGAAAATTTAAGACTTCTCGGCTTTCTTTTAGAAGCCTTCAAAGGATCCGCTCCAAAAACTCTAAGCAACCCTTTCTCTGCCTTATCCAAGGCCTCAAACTGAGAGCTAAATATCTTACTCTCAGCCATTTCAGAAGAGCTTAGCGATTTCTCTATTTTAAGATAGGCCCTAAAACAACTAAGGTTCTTTTTACTGATTAAAGATTTCAATCAATTCACAATTGTTAGAGCCCAAGAGCACAGGAGATATCAGCTATCAGGTCTTTGCTGTCCTCAACTCCAATAGACAAGCGAACAAGTGAATCCGTGATTCCAACTTCGAGCCTTTGCTTCTTAGGGATCCCCCAATGAGTCATGGTGGCTGGATGTTCAACCAAAGATTCTACACCACCTAGGCTTACGGCAAGTCCAAATAGCTCCAATTCACTACAAAACTTCTTTGCTTTATCCCCATCTCCATCAAGTTCGATGCTAATCATTCCACCAAAATCGTTCATTTGCTTCTTAGCCAATTGATGGTCCGGGTGAGACTCCAGTCCTGGATAAATCACTCTACTCACCCCACTCGCTGATTCTAAAAACTTAGCTACCTCTAAGGCATTCGCACAGTGTTTATCAATCCTAAGTGGTAAAGTCTTCAAAGACCTAGACATCAAGTAACAATCAAAAGGAGAGGGTATGGCACCAGCTGCGCTTTGAAAAAATTTAAACTTAGAGGCAAGTTCATCAGAGTTAGTTAATACTGCTCCGCCCAGTAGGTCCGAGTGTCCTCCAATATACTTAGTGGTGGAGTGCATAACCACAGAAGCTCCCAGCTCTAAAGGGTTCTGCAAGATAGGAGAGCAGAAAGTATTATCTACAACTAGATCCAAAGGATGCTTAGACTGAGCAATCTCAGAAACTTTCTTTATATCAAATATTTTTAACATTGGATTAGTTGGAGATTCCAACCAAATCATTCTTGTTGCCGGAGTTATCGCTTTCTCCAAAAGCTCAGCATTGTTCAGATCTAAATAACTAACCTTAATACCAGCTGGCTCACAGAGCTTGCTAAACAAGCGGTGGGTGCCACCATAAAGATCATCACCTGAAATAATCTCATCACCTGAGGAAAGGGTTCTAAGAATTATATCGGCAGCGGCAACTCCAGAGGAAACAGCAAAACAATGCTCTGCTTTTTCCAATGAACACAAAGCTTCCTCAAAAGCGTTCCGATTTGGATTCGCTCCACGTGAATATTCGTAGTCTTCAAAATACTTCCCCGGACTTTGATGAAGAAAAGTTGAACTCATATATATGGGTGGGTTTACTGAATTGTACTTCGGACCTGGTTCAACCCCGGCATGAACGGCTTTTGTATTAACTCCCCACTCCTTTTTATCTTTCATAAAAGGCTTCCTCTATGAGTATTTTTTCATAGCTCGCTCGATCTGACGGTCTGCTTGCTTACTCTTCTCTCCCTGCCGTTTATCATGCAGTTTCC
>CALIEE010000050.1 GCA_938022485.1 uncultured bacterium
TTCTGAAAGCAATAAAGAGAATTCCAGAATCTGAGGTAGAAAAATTTGCAGTACGGGCAAGGTATCAAAGTGGATATATCGCCGGAGAAGGAGTTGATGGCTACCTTGCTGAGGAAGGGGTTGGTCAGGATTCCATTACGGAAACTTATGCTTCGATGGTTTTAGAGATAGATAATTGGCGATGGGCAGGAGTACCTTTTTTTATTCGTTCAGGGAAGAGACTTCCTAAGAAGATCACTGATATTTCAATTTTCTTTAAAAATGTTCCTCACAGATTCTTTGGTGAAGAGGCTGTGGATATTGTTCACCCCAATGTCCTTTCTTTTCAGATTCAACCTGATGAAGGAATTTCTTTGCGAGTCGGCTGTAAACCCCCTGGCCCTAATGTCAGAATTGAGCCGGTGAAAATGGATTTTAATTATGGGGCGATATTTGGAGGTGAGCCTCCCAGTGCCTATGAGAGGTTACTTTTGGACTCTTTGAAGGGAGATCCTACTCTTTTTACTCGAAGCGATGAAATTGAAGAATCATGGAAAGTGGTAGACCCTGTTTTAAATAGCTGGAGGGAATCCCAAAAAATTCCTGTTTACGGATACGAGGCAGGTTCTTGGGGTCCACGTTCTGCCACAGGGTTGATTGAGAACAGATTGGGTGCCGGGTGGCGGAGACTTTAGACACAATAGCGGTTGAGCCTGGAGCAATAGAGTCAGGCTTAAAAAAACTCAAGGCTAAGGGGCCCTCAAGTTTAGTTGCTCCCGAGCGAACAATTAAAGCGGCTGTCGCCAATTTGATAGTTTTAGGAGAGCCAGACAGGGCGCAAGAAATTTCTGCAATTCTTTTAAGAGTTACTAAAACATTTCCGACCAAGATTTTTTATTTATCCATCTCCAACGATGAAGATGTACTGCTGACAGAAGTGGGGATACCAATTCATCCGATTTCTGGTGATGAGGTGATTCAGTCTGAGCTGATTCGCCTTAGCGTAGGTAAAGCTAGGGTCAAAGGGATACCTAGCTTTCTTTTTGGGAACCTTCAATCTGATGTTCCTGTTATCGCTTTGATGCTGGGAGATTTCTGCGCTGATAGTTTGGGAGTATCGGAAGAAATATTTTCTGCGATGGGAGAGTATATTGATCGAGTTGTTTTTGATTCTACAACAATTGGGTGCTTGGGAGAAGCTGTTGCTAGCCTTAGAAGCCTTGGTGGCTCGAGAGAGACTCTCTCTATCTATGATTTAAGTTGGTATAAAATGGAGAGATTTAGAAACATTGTAGTTGAGGTGTTCGATAGTGAGCGAGTCTTAGATCCTCTAACCGCAATTTATGAACTTAAACTTTCCTACTCTAATAAAGATGAAATGCTCTCAGCTGAAGCTGCTTTAGCAATAAAATGGATAATGTCTTGTCTTGACTGGAAGACTACAGATAGGACCGCTCCAGGTAGAGTTACTTGTGTAAGGGGTGATGGAAGCCCGGCGACATTGCGTATTTCTAGGCAGGAGTTCCGTGATACGGTAGAGCAAGATTTCTCAGTGGCTTTTGTCACAGCTGATGGTGAGCGGACTGTTAAGGCTATTAAAATGAAATCTCACTGGGAATTTCAAGTTAAAGGGGTCTCGTTCGAAAGTTTCAGGGCTACTATTAAAGAGGAAAAGCTGAGAGAGGAGATGGTAGTGGAAACTTTGTTTTCCGCGAGACCTGATTCTGGGCCTAAAGAGGTTTTAAGTGGATTGGAGAATTTTTTGCAGAATCTTTCTAGAGCTAGTGTTGGTAATTAGGTTGATAGCAATTTTACACTAGCGACCTACATGCACTAAGCTTTGATGTCCTGGTGGTTGCCTTAAATCCTCGACCTGGCATGTGTTGCCTAATTTCTTTTCTCGGCAGTATGCCTTTGAAATACCGGCGATCTTGCAGTCAAAAGGGCAGGGGGCTGATGTAATCATCCCGTTTTTGAAAATTGGACCTTTCTTTCGAGAGTCCAATTCCTTTTTATTCAGCGTAATCCAAGTACCGTCAATTCCGCGAAAACTTCTTTTTCTATTACTTAGCTGCCTCTTGGCACTGAATAATTTGATAACGCTTTGATGACCAGGAGCTTTCCGTAGGTCCTCAACTGAGCAGCTTTTTCCTCTTCTAAAGGTCTTGCAGTGTGACTTTGGAACGCCTGCATCAGAGCAAGAGTAGGGGCAAGCTGAAGTAGTGACAAAGCCTCTTTTGTTTTTTATTTCAGCAAATCCAGTTGAAGGAAGTCCTAGGATTGCTACTAATAATGCTAAGCTGAAGAATTTACTGAGGGCCATGGTTTATCTATTCCAGTTTCAGGTTCTTTCTATAATCACAAACTTGGGAGTCCTAGAATTACCCCAAATATTACCAACTGAGAAGGGGCCGGGCAAAAACTAATAGTCCAGGTTAAACTCAAATAGGTTTTTTAATGAACCCAGGGTAATTCAGTTTCTAAATCATCGAGAAGGTCTCCGAGAGTCATTCCTTCTGGAGCAACAACTACACCTCCTCTCACACTTGCTGCAATTTCAGCAAGTTGATCCCTGTCTCCTTCGGGCAGTTTTAATTCGCGAAGCGCATCTCCACCTATAAACTCCAATTGGTCATTCATTAGCTCAGGATCTGTTCCTACCAACAACAGTCTGTGGCCTTTGATATCAACCGCTAAAGGATTTCCGTGTACATAGGGGATGAAAAAAGTTTCTAGATTCATATTAAGCCTGAGTGAATGATTTGCCCTCAAAAGTCATTGCAAAGTACCTATCTATTCAGGACTAGTTATCCACAAGAAAACTGTTTAAACCCGATTTTAGGCACTCCAAGTGACTTAAAGTACTACTTCACAGTACGTAATAGCTCGAGCTAAGTTGCACAAGGATAATTATTAAATTGAGTAGTTATAGCTACTTATCGGATGGGTCGTGTGATGAGTTATCTACATCTTGACCAGGGCTCTTATTAGTCCAGCTAAGGGCTAGCTCTAGCGCCTCGTCGACAATGCTATCCAATTCTTTAAGAATTTCTGATGAAATCACTTCTTCCAGTAGAGCAGTATCTTGAGGCAGAAGCTTGTTGTTCTGCTTATCTGACAAAGACTTTAGTCTGAGGTTTTCGTAGTCTACGGTATCAAGGTCTACCACTAGCTGATTGTCTTCAGCAAAAGTGGATTGAAGCTCCCCCTTCGCTAACATTCTTAGGATTTCTTCTGCGCTAAATCCGCTTAAGGATTTAAACTCCAAAATAGAGACAATCAATTTTTCTTTATTTACGCTCATCAGCTACTTCTCCTGATTCCCATTCCTATCTCTGGATTTTTGAAAAAGAGCCATAGCCTTTACAGAGTCTCCTACTAACTTAGCAGCTTGTTCTACTTCTCCCCCTGTATGTGTGAGGGCATTACTTCTGATTTTTTCTTTTAAATTAATGGCGCAGTCTTCTAAGTCTGAGAATTCCTAAGTTCTTGAAGAACGAGCTGTTTGAAAAGCAGATTTCTCGAAAATATCCGAAGAGGTGATTTCCCGATGCCCCAGTAAATCTCCTAGTGTCTGTTCGATGCAGTCCTCATCAACAAGTCTTAATTTAGAAATATCAGCCAACTCAACTAGCTTTGCTATTGTATTCTCAAGTTGCCTTAGATTGCCCGGCCATTCCATTGAAAAAAGTTTGCGATAGGCTTTGAGGGAAAGACCTTCCAAAATCCTATCTTGATAATTAGCTAAACGATTTCTTTCTCTAAGTACCTTGGCAAGTCCAAAGCAAATTGCCGCTGCAATATCAAGACGACGTTCTGAGATCGGGGCCAAGTTGATTTTTAGTCTTTCTAAGCGGTAAGCAAAATCATCCCTTAAGCTTCCATCTTTTACTAGCTCAGCCAGGGGTCTGTTGGTTGCAAAAATAAATCTTACATCAGCTGAATTGCTTTCAGCCTCTCCAACTCTTCTGTAAGACTTGTTTTCGATAAAAGTAATTAGCTTTCCTTGGAGATCTCGGTCTATGCTTTGTAATTCATCAATGAATAGCGTTCCCTTTTCAGCTCTTTTCACAAGCCCCCATTTCTCAACCGCTCCGGTATAGGCCCCAGCAACGGCTCCGAAAAGCTCAGCCTGCACAAGTTCAGAAGAGGAAAAATCTCGAGGAGTAATGCAAATAAACGGTCCGGTTCGACCTGAAAGATCGTGGATTGCTGCTGCTAGCCTAGTTTTACCAGCACCAGTAGGCCCAACAATTAAAGGGTTTTCATTGGTATACCTAGCGTAGCGGGGAAGCCATCGTAGCCAAACATCGCGACTTTTGGGAGCGCACATCACTGGAACCCAATTTTCCTCCCAAAGAGATGGTAGAGTGGTAACTGGCTTTGAAGATCGGAGGTCACGAATATGGGAGACAAAGTTTATGCTTTGTTCCTCAATGGTTGGGGATGAAGGAATGCCAGGCGGAGGCGTAATTATTATAGAGTCGATCAAGCCAGATGGGCTAAGGTCTTCAAGATTGCTGAAAAGTAGATCTCCTGCAAACACAAACTTGTGAGGAGATGTTACAAGGCAGCCAACACTTATGGATTTACTATATCGTTCTCGCAGTTTTGTTAGAAATTCTCTAGTCCATGACAGGTCGGATGCAGTTGTGAGATTACTAATTTCGACTAATACAATATCTGGCACGCTTGAGGTTAAATCAGCTCTTGCCGAAGCGGCAGAGCTGAGCCTCACACTTGCTTGATGATCTGGGAAATGTTCCCTAATAGCAGCAAATACTCTTCGGCTGCTATCGGTTGAACCTACAACCATAGTATGGATACAGCTTTTTAAATTACTGTCCATCTATCTAACCATGAAGTTTTTTATATTTTGTACACTTTGACCTAGCATTGCAGCAGCAATTCTGGGATCCCCATTTGCCTGTTCCAAAGCGCTTAATACTTGAGTGGAGCTCGGATTTCCTTCAGTGCTTATGGAGTTCACCCATTTTCTTTTATTGAACAAAATTCCAGCCAAGAGATAGTTTTCAGAGTTTTTTAAAATTTCAACTGGCTTGAAGGTTTCTTCTTCCGCAAGAGCTTTAAGTCTATTCTCTGGTGTTGCGGCACTCTCAATCACCACGGACTTAAGCTCTTTTATATTCCCTTCCCAAGGAAGTTTAATCATTTCCTGAATGAGATTTTGAGTGAACTCCAGTCCATTAAATGTGACATGAGGTTTCGCCTCAGAGAGAAAGTGTTTAACTAAAGGATAAACGTCACTGGATCGATGCTCTAAGGAATCTATATTTATATTATTTGTTTCACAAATTTCTTCCAAGGCCTTGCTTGTTCTAGGACAACTAGTACCGAGGATTATGCGGTTAGAATCTAGGTTGCTTTTACCTTGATTTTGCAGCCAGGAAATTATAGCTGCACTGTCAAATTCACAGTGATCAAGTATTAGAGTTAGCCCTCCAAAAGCGTTGTTAGAAATTTCAGTTGTAAGGTTTGTTGGTAGAAGATCACTTAGTGGTTTGACCCACTCATCTAGATTATATTCAAGAAGGATGTTCCTTTCTGGAAAAGAATTATGGATGTGCCGGGCTATATGACTTCGACCGCTCCCTCTAGGACCGTATATCACCACCGTTTTGGAAGATTGATTTAAAGCAGCCTCCGCAGAGGCCAGTGTTTCCTTGAAGGAGCTGGATTGGCCAAGGATAACCTGCTTGAGAGCTTTGTTCCTAGCATTCCTTTTAATTGATGGAATTTTTTCTTTATCTAGAACTGATTCAATTGACTTAATTACTTTTTCAAGACTTCGGGGCCCGTTAATATCAACGTAGTCGACAGCTCCGAGTTTCATGGCATCGACGGCCGTAGAGACCCCAGGTTCATCTGTCCAGACAAGTATACTTTGGTTGGCTAGATCCTTGTTCTCGAGTAGTTCAATTGCTGTACCGAACTCTCCTAATAAATAGTCGGTAACCACAAGCCTTGGTTGTCGTTCAGCCAAAATCTTTGCCAAGTGTTTGCCAGGAGTGATTCTGCTAACTTGCAACTGTCTCCAACTGAGGTTTTTCTCTAGATCTAGAGCAGCTTCAACCTTAGCCGACTGTTGCTCATCGAGAACTATTATAACGTCTTCAACCATTGCGCTCCCATTAGTTGACTAAAACAGTCGAGATTCAGATCTATCCTGAGTCTTTTAGCTTCTGAACTGAGTCAGAATAGTCAGTCTTGCCGTAGTTAAGACGCGCAGTTGGGAACCAATGATTCAGTAACATGAATGGATCTAAAATTTTATTTGGCCTGTTGAGCTGAGATAATTATGGCTGACATTTTGATAGTTGAAGATGGAGTCATCGAGCGTGAAAGGTTACAGGATCTATTTTCCTCTGCTGGATATTCTGTCCGCACAGCCGATAACTTTGATTCAGCTGATCGATTGTTAAGTGTGGAGGCTTGTCGTCTTTGTATCTTAGATATTGGTTTATCTGATCGGTCAGGATCGCTACTCTTCGAAAAACTAAATTCTTTAAAACAAAGACCAATTGTAATTGTTCTCACTGGGAACCCTTCTGTTCACTTAAAACGGAGCCTAATTGAACAGGGTGCTAGCGACTTTATTGTTAAAGCTAGCCCACAAGCTGAAAATGAACGTTTGTTAGAGAATGTTCGAAGTAGGCTGGGTGATCCTCGACCTCAGGCTACTTCTAAGTCTACGATAGCTCTTAGGGATTTTATTAAAAATTTTGTACTTGAAAAATCCAAGGAATTATTCTTGGACTCAAATCTAGAAGTTACGGAGTGCCAAAGCTGTGGAAGTACTGGCATTGAGATAACTTTCAGTCATAAACTTCAAGTACCTCCGGTAGTAGAAGGGCTTCTGCGCTGCTCAGACTGTGGAGCCGTATATGATCCAGAGGTTAGTTAATGTCTGGGCGTAGTAAGAGTAGGGGGTTTTTCCGAATCGCCAACGTAGATAAATACGATCTGGTGTCGGTTCTTTACCTTTGGTTCTTGGCTCTGCTAGTTGGGATTCTAAGCAGTTCGGCTTCCGCAGAACTTCACTTGGCTGGTGAATTTATTTTAGGAGCTGCAATCCTATATACTTTCTTTAGCTTGCTTACCTATAGTTTTGCTGAAAGTAAGAAACTTGCTGCTAGTTTAAGTCTATTTTGTTTTCTAATTTTGGCTTTAGCCCCTCTACAAGGTACTGGCCTTTCCAGTAAAGGTTCAGCCATTCTACTTATCCTTTACTACACCGTAATTGTGGTGACTCCCGCCTTTTTCACCCTTTGGTCTTGGAAATTACAACTTCTTGCCGCGCTAATTGTTATGTTTAGTGCGACATTTTCACTATCTGTCCATTTTATGGATGAGATACTTAAGTTTATAATTCTTACCGGGGCTGCTTGCTTGCTTTCTGTGCGGCTGGTGTATTTGAGAACAAAAAGGGGCAGAGTCGGAAGGTTTAGAGTGATGTCTTCAGAAGAGGAAAGTGAGCTGTCTCACCACTTTAGGCCAAAGTTTTTGAATGTCTCCCTTTTTCAAGGAGGGCTGGTTCTAGCATTGCTAATACTTGAGGAGAGCTTCGTGGCTCAGGCGTTCTCTTTTTCTGAGTCCGCAAGTTTAAAAATTTACGCGCTTTTTGCTCTACTAATTGGAAATTTATCTGCTGGTGCTACTCAAAAAATTAGCCCCAAGATTGTTGCCTTATCCACTCTTGCGACAGTAGCTGCCTTGCTTATTTCATCTCTAAATCTAAATAGCTTCCACAGCGGTTCTCACTTGATTCTTCCAGTTTTGTTTATTGGATTTTCCACCCTGGCTTTAGGTTGGTCTTTTGCCTATCAAATAGCCTTTATTTGGGTATTGTCCTTGGCTACTGTTTTTTCGATGTGTATATCTGGACAAGGCTTTTTGTTAGATAGCTCATTTTTAAATAATCTATCTAAATCCTATAAAGATCTGGCTTTAATTTTAATGGGCCTATCTTTATCCGTATGGTTTTCAAGGAAGCTGGAAGTTAAATTTCGAAAATCCAGAGTAGAGCTTCCTTCAGTTGATTCTCATCTAAATGTGGAGTCAAAAGAAGTACCTGGTTTTCCTGCATTTAGATTGGTTAGTGAAAGACTCTCTAAGCACAGACAAAGCTTAATGCTTAAAAGTCTTTTGGTTCTCTCTGTTATTTCTTGTTTCATATCCACGACTTTGCTGATCGGAGCCGGCTCTTCCTTGATGGGACTGGCCCTGCTGACTCTAGTTTGTTCCGTAGTTGGTTGGGTGCTTATAAACTACTCCGCCACGAGAGAGGATGATATTTCTGGTGAGTATATTTGGCTTGGAGGCGCTGTTCTTTCAGGGCTGCTTATTCTTTGGCCCGCCATTTTAATAGCGAATGCTCCCAAGTTCTCTCAAGTAAATCATTTATGGATTCTTCTCCCATTGGTTGCAATAGGCCTGGTCCCATGGAGGTTGTCTGAGCTTTTTCCAATTTTGGCTGTCTCTGTGTTTTGCGGTTTGGAAATAATTGGTAGCAGTGATGCTTCAATGGAATTGACACTTTATTATTGTGCAGTGGGCTTGTTAGCTCTTCTCTGTAACGTCTACAGAACAAGAAGGCTGATAGAGCGGGATGTATTGGAAACTCTTCCTCTTTCTCTTTCTCGATGTTCTACCGTCAGAGAGATTATGCTAGTAACTCTTGATGCGCATCTCGCCTATTTTCAGTCAAGTCAGGGTATGTTGCAAAGAACTGAAGGGGAGCTGGAGCTTATAAGAAACGATTCTCTATATCGGATTCGAGGTGAGGGTGCTTCCCTATATGAAATCCCTAATTCCCAGCCAGACGAAGAGTATGAGATTTCTAAAGTAAACATGAGTGTTTGCAATTGGAACACTCAGCTAGAATTTTTTCATTCAGAGTTTGGTTTGGTCCAGGAATTTCATGGACTTCATTTTAAATACCCTTCTTCAAGTAGT
>CALIEE010000051.1 GCA_938022485.1 uncultured bacterium
AAAACTCTCTCTTGGAGAGTTGTAGCCACGCTGATCACAATGTTCGTAGCATATCGAGCCACAGGACAGGCTGAGCTTAGTCTAGGCATTGGCTTGAGTGATACATTCATTAAGCTTTTCGCCTACTATGGTCATGAGCGCTTTTGGAATAGAATCAGATTCGGCAAGCTAGAGAATAGATACGGAAAAGCTGGTGGTGGTATTTGAATTGAGTTAGTCAGAGGCTGTGCTGGGACTCTCTGATTCAATTACGCTCTTTACTCTCACTTTTGTGGCAAGCTTTGTTGCTGCTCTCACGGGAGGAGCAGGCCTGTTTACAATTCCTTTGATGATTCTTTTGGGAGTTCCCGCTCCCATTGCTCTTTCCACCAACAAGGTCGGGTCACTAGGTTTGATGTCCGGAGGCTTGGTGAGACTAAGAAAAGGAGACTATCTAGACTGGACTCTCTCAATAAAGCTGGCTTTACTGGCTGGCTTCTTCAGTTACTTGGGAGCTCATCTTTTAGGTTGGTTTGATCATGACTTTCTCAGAACTGCAGCTGGAGTCATGGTCTTATTGATTCTGCTAGCCTCGTTATGGTTTAGAAGTCTTGGAATTGAAGATCTCGAGACCTCTGACAGAAAAAAACTACTAGCCTATCCTATTTGCTCTGCCTGCTTCTTTATAGGAGGATTTTTTGGTGCTGGGATTGGAGTTATCACCGCCTTCACCATGATGTACTTTCGAGGTCAGAATATCATTAGCGCCAGGGGCAATATGATGCTGCCTCATTTAGCCATGTCAGCCACCTCACTAGTGGTTCTGGACAAAGCGGGCTTTGTAGATTGGAAGTTAGGGGCATTGCTCGCTGTGGCAATGATATTTGGCAGCTACAGCGGCACTAGTTTTGGCATAAAAAAAGGCCCCTCTTGGGTCAAAAAAATGTTTGAAGCAATTATCGCTATGATGGCATTAGCTCTGCTCCTTGGTAATTGAGAAGCAAACAGTAATTATGTGAAAATAGCCCTTGCCAAACTTATCGTTGGTTTGGTTGAATTCCTTGGTTTAGCGGTTAAACACAGGAAACATTAATTCCCAAGGCTACGTGATGGATATCGATACTCTACTTTCTTTTATTTCTCTAGTACTACTAAGTGCTGGTTTGGGTATCGATAACGGATTGCTAATTGAATTCTCTTTGCGCTCCCTAAGACTCGAAGAAAAGAAACACCTTGTTTGGCGCTCTACGGCTTTAATTATGGCCGCTCTACTTAGAATCCTCTTTCTTTTTAGCCTTTCCCAGTTTACCTTTTTATCTGACCCTCAACCAGATCACCCCCTGTTAGTTAATAAATACTTTAGTAAACATCCAGAGGATTTAACCTGGATGAGCTTTGTCTTATTCTTCGGAGGCGTCATTATTCTAGTTATGGCTCTTTGGGAGTATTACCATAAACTTAGTGAGGCTCGGCACGGAGAGCATGAGAACCAAGAGAGCGGTCACACTGGAACTTTTAAGCTAGTGGCGGTTGTCCTCTATCTTTCGGGAATGAACATTTTGTTTAGTCTAGATTCAGTATTTGCGGCAGTGGCAATTATGGACCTAGACACTCAATTCTGGTGGATGGTAGCTGCAATATTAATTGCAGCCGCAATCATGATTTTTGGCATGATTCCACTGAGTAAAATTATTGCCAAAAACAAACATTTTGGGGTTTTAATGCTAACAGTTTTGGCCGTTATAGCCGTGAAGCTGTTGGTTGATGGCACTGGAGCTCACTTCTCTAATGGTCTTTTACTATTCATTATAGGGCTACTTCTGGCAAATGATGCTGCCCAGGCCGGTCTGGATGCCGCATATAAAGGAAAAAAAGCCCCAAATAAATAAAAAAATTCACTTCTGCAAGATTTTCAGCCCTTAAATTAGCTCTTAAGGGCTTGATTCTACTACTTTTCTAACAATATCGCGCTAAAAGTCACAGTTTAGTCGAATTACTACATAAGACTGGTGCGGAAAGGGTTTTCCTTGAAATCCACCCGTACCAGGTAACGGAATTTGATATTATTCAATTTGGAGTAAATTAAGATGTTTAATGTAGTAAAAAATAAAATTGCTGGTCCTTTGGCAGGCCTTGCGTTGATGGCTTTAATCCCATCTTCAGCTTCGGCATGGTCAATGACCAGTTATCAAGTTGAAGGCTTTTTTGGTGGCTTTCTTAGAGCAGCAGACGGAACTGGAGATGTTGTAAGAGCACAATTCAACCCTCTTCAATTTGACGTACTTGTTTCTGACGACGGAACTCTTCAATTCGAAGGTTCAGCTGATGGAACTTTGACTAACCTTGCAACTGGAGTTGCTGAAGAAGCTTGGTTTGATTTCGACCTTCTATATACGGATATCGAAGTAGGCGGTGAATTTGACGCTATTGGAAGACCAGGGTCTTCTCAAGGTACAGCTACAGGAAATTTTTCTGTTGCTTCTAACTCTTTGAGCTTTGACATTGCTGGAACTTCTAAAGCAGCTAACATTACTGAAAACTCGGGGCCTAATGCTCAAGCAGTTTACAGTGAGCTTGTTGGTTCAGGATTCTTCGATACTATTCTTGGAGACCTTTCGTTCTATGACAACCCAGTTTTCAAAACTTGGATACAAGGTGCTGAGACTGTAGCGTTCAACGGAGAAGCTTATAACTTCTACGGAGATTTTCACACAACAGTTACTGGTTCATCAGAAGTTCCAGAACCTGCTACCGTGGCTCTCCTAGGACTTGGCCTTCTTGGCGCAGCTATGAGAAGAAAAAAGACTGCTTAGTCTCTTTTCTAAAATAAAAAAAAGCCCGGCATTAAGTCGGGCTTTTTTTTGCTTTATTAACCTAGAAGTCTAAGCCATATCCGGCTCAAACAACCAAGTTGATAGATAGCGCTCCCCTGTATCACAAACAATCGCAACAATAGTCTTGCCACTGTTTTCAGGCTTTTTCGCCAGCTGAACAGCAGCATGAACAATACCTCCAGAGGAAATTCCGGCCAAGATTCCCTCTTCCTTAGCCAATCTTCTAGCCATCACTTGTGACTCTTCCTCAGTTACATGAAACACTTCATCAATTAAACTTGTATTGCAATTTTCAGGAATAAAGCCAGCCCCAATTCCCTGAATCTTATGAGGACCAGGCTGA
>CALIEE010000052.1 GCA_938022485.1 uncultured bacterium
ATAATACCAGTGGATAGGAGAACAAAGATCTACCAGAGCGACTTATAACTAAGGCTCCTAACAATCCCAGAAGAAGAGCAAATTTTGGTAAATCTAGTTGGGAGTAAAGAGTAAAATCAGTTCCTGAACTATGAAAGAAAAGCGCAAAGCAAAGCGGTAGAACCAGTAAACCAGCAAATTTAAGATACTTTAACATTCCTAGGGCAATAAGAGGTCTCAGGCAGCCTAGTCAAGAAGTGGAAGCTTCACTCTTCCTGACATACAGCCATAGTAGGCCACCAAGCATGGCTATGACCATTACTTTTGCTCTCAGAACTACTCCAACTCCTAGTCCTTGAGCCTCAGTTGCTCCAATTCTCTGCAGAAAGAACAAAAAGGCACCCTCTTGGATACCTATGCCCGCAGGAGTAAGGGGCACCATACTTACAAGAAGCACCAAAGGCACTACTATAAATAAACCCATGGGATCAGGGTTTTCCCAGCCAATAGCTCTAGCGGCAGCCCAAGTGTTAAGGACTGTACCGACATGAAAAGCCAAGGACAACATCATGGCTTTAACAAACAAGGGCATATTTCCTCGAGCCGATTCCATAGCAGCAAGAACTTTAGTCATAATACTCTCTGCTTTCTTACTAAATTTTTCTGGTAGGAACTTAGTCATCAAAGCAATGGCGATAGATTCAAACACCTGACAAAATTTTCTAGAGAAAAATATCAAAGCCAAGCCAACAGCACCAAATGCCACAATAAAGATTGCATACTCAACCCCAGCGGTTACTTTGGCCCCTAAGCAAACAAATAAGACTCCAAGAACAGACATCGCCAGCAGTCCAGTGAATCTCTCTAGGAAGGTTGCCGCAAAAGCATCCTTTTGATTATTAAGGAAACGACCTAAGTGGTAGCTACGGGCAATATCTCCACCTATATAGGAGGGAGTGAAGGTGTTAAAGAAATAGCCAATTGTGTAGAGCTTCATCAAATGAAGTATGCCGGCATCATGACCGGCAGCTCTGACAAAAACCTGCCATTTCAATGCACTAAGCCAGACCATCAAAATGCCAATCAGAAACAGTAAGACCAAATAATCTAGTCGTATATTGATCAAGGTATTGGCAAGCTCTCCGAAATCAACCAGCCAGGCCAAAAAGCCAAATACCACTATAGTAAATAAGACCTTAATCATTATTAGAACGGGGCGTTACCAAGCTTCTTACTCAAGCCTAGCTCTCTGCCAGATGAAGAGAAAAATTTAGCTACGATAAGTTCCACAGCATCATGAGATTTATCAATTAAATGGCTTCTTTCCTGAACCTGGTGACTACTCAACAATTCACTATTAGAAAGAACTTCAATGATTTTCTTTTCCAAAAAAGCAGCATCCTCAATTGGTAAATTTAAAAACAGACCTTGCTGGTCGTTAACTTGTGCAACATCTTTAAAATGGTCTGAAATAGGCATAGTCACCACAGGACGCTTCGCACTCATAGCAAAAGTTAAAGCTTCAGTTGAAGTAACTGCAAAGAGGTCAAAGTTAACTAACACACTGCGAAGCTGCTCAGGAAAGTGATCTCTACTAGAGACAATAGCCGGTCGCCAGCTTCTACCAGATTTTTCATGATAAAGGTTTGAAATTCTATCGGATAAGTTTCTAGCTATTTGGTAGCTTTTTTCCTGAAAGCTAAACAAAACAGTATCGAAATCTCGATTCAGTTTAAGACTGACTACCGCTTCAGTAATCAACTCTAGCGCAGCGCTAGAGTTAGAATTAGGAGCCTCTAGGGCTATTAAAACTTGATTTGCTTGTCTAATCCCTAAAGCGCTTAGAACCTCAGCTCCCACTCTTCCAGTTTTTTCACTTTTAGAGGCCGCTAGGTTTGCTGTGCAGAACACTGGCTTGCTAAGCATAAGGCTGTGTAAATTATCTCTCGAAACCTGATCTCGGCAAACTATCAAGTCTGTACTTTCTAAAAGTTTCTTCAAAAGGAGTTTGGCAATACCCGGGGTAAATTGACCGGCCTCAGTATTCAAGAAGATTAAAGGCTTTCCTCTAAATTTTACATAACTCGAGATAAGAAATAATCCGAGTAGATTGTTTCCAAAAGGATTAAGCCAAGATTTTTTTCGAAGACTCTCATCAACCACTATAACCAAGTCAGAGCGCTTTATACTCAGTAGGCTGGGTATTCCAAAGTATCCTAGACTTGCAGTTAATAAAGACGAATTAAAAGGAATAACATCTAGGTCTTTACCTAAATAAGATCTGATAAACGAGGGGGAATCTGAGCTCACTTCAAATAAGATTGAGCGTCTAGAAATTTTGGTTAGTTGCTTAATAGTTGAAACAAGAACCGATAGCTTCCCAGCTTCGCCCCGGCTGAAGTTGCCTAAAAGAGTCACTCTTGGAGTCCTATTACCTTCGATCATCCTAAAGTGGCCCTATCAATAATTATATTTCTACTATAGCCAGCCCTGGTCTTGGTACCAATTAAAAATGTTAGAAACCTCTTGCTCAAAAGTATTTCTAGGTTGGAAGCCGAGTTCAGTCTGGGCTTTAGTTGTATCAAAATGACGATCCTTGGTAAAAAAATCTACTCTCCTTCTATATAGTGGAGGTTCGATCCCAAAAGGCTTACAAATAGCCTCAGTGATCGATCCGGCAACCTGCACTGGACAGGCCGGAATCTTCACTGGCAAAGGTTTAGTACCAGCGCATTCAGCAACCCTTTCAACCAACTCTTCTAAGGGCACGGCCCTTCTACCAGCAATAATATAAACTTGACCGATAGCTGCTTCTTTAATTGCTGCTAAAATAAAACCATCAACTAGGTCATGAACATAGATCCAGTGAGTCATCGTCTTACCATCACCGATAATCGGCATAGTCCTTTTACTGACTCCCTTAAAAAGTTTGAGAATTCTA
>CALIEE010000053.1 GCA_938022485.1 uncultured bacterium
CTATTTGACGAATGGGAAGATGAGCTAGATGCTTACTCCAGTCAGAACTTGAGGCGCCAAAGTGAGAAGCAGCTTAAAAGTACCACCAGAAAGTATGAGGGATTGATCACTGCCATGAGAAAAGCAGAAGAAAGAATTGATCCAGTTCTAGATGCTTTCAGGGACAATGTTCTTTACCTCAAACATAACCTCAATGCCCGAGCGGTATCGGCTCTAAAAGGAGAGCTCGTTACTGTTGAGCAAGATGTGGCAGGTCTGATTCTCGAAATGGAAAAGTCTATTTCGGAGGCTGATGAGTTTATCAAAACCCTTGGTCAACAGGCTTAAGAAGCTTTGACTTAATACTAAATTCATAAAACACACTTTCATGTCTAAACGAGACTCTTTAAAGCTTGTAAAACAACTATTGCAAGAAAAAATTCTGGTCCTTGATGGTGCTATGGGTACTATGATCCAAGGCTATAACCTCGGTGAGAAGGATTTTAAAGGAGAGCGCTTTCAGTCTTGGGAAGGAGATTTACAGGGAAATAATGATCTGCTTTCGCTGACTCAACCCAAAATCATTGAAGAAATTCATCGAAAATACTTGGCTGCCGGTGCTGACGTTATTTTCACTAATACTTTTAATTCTACCTCGGTATCTCAAGCTGACTATGCCATGGAAAGCTTGGTTACAGAGTTAAACTTGGCCTCTGCGAAACTAGCGGTTTCAGCAGCCAAAGATTTCACTAGTCAAAATCCAGAGAAACCTCGATTTGTGGCAGGATCTTTGGGGCCGACTAGTAAAACTACATCAATGTCGCCTGATGTTAATGACCCGGGTTTTCGGGCGATTTCTTTTGACCAGTTGGTTGACTCTTATTTCGAGCAGACTTTGGCTCTAGTTGAGGGGGGAGTGGATATTGTTTTGATTGAAACAATATTTGATACGCTGAATGCTAAGGCAGCCCATATTGCTGTTCTTAAATGTTTCAGGGAGAAGGGAGTTGAGCTTCCGGTAATGGTTTCAGGAACGATCACTGACGCTAGCGGTAGGACTTTGTCTGGCCAAACTCCAGAAGCTTTTTGGCGATCAGTTTCTCATTTTCATAACATGGTTTCTGTGGGCTTCAACTGCGCTTTGGGAGCCGAGCAACTACGTCCCTTTCTGAAAGAACTTTCAGATGTCGCAACAGTTCCAGTAGCCGCTTACCCGAATGCTGGTCTACCAAATGAGTTCGGTGAGTATGACGAGACTCCCACTACTTTCGCAAAGCAGATCGAAGACTTTGTCGAGTCAGGTTTTTTGAATGTTGTGGGTGGATGTTGCGGAACTACACCTGATCACATCAAGGCCGTAAGTGATCTAGTTGATGGCAGGCAGCCTAGGGAGATACCAAGTCAGCCCCCAGGCCTTTATTTGTCGGGACTGGAACCTCTTTCGATTACCTCAGAGACGAACTTTGTAAATATTGGGGAGAGGACTAATGTTTCTGGTTCGAAAAAATTTGCTCGTTTAATTAGAGAAGAAAATTATGACGAAGCTGTTTCAATTGCAGCTAGCCAGGTCGAGGGTGGTGCTCAGATCATGGATATAAACCTAGATGAAGGAATGCTTGACGGAGAGCAGGCCATGAATAGGTTTATTAACTTGCTAGCCGCGGAACCAGAAATTGCTCGTGTTCCTTTCATGATTGATTCTTCTAAATGGTCAGTGATTGAGTCTGGGCTTAAATGTCTGCAAGGAAAGGGAATAGTTAATTCAATTAGCCTCAAAGAGGGTGAAGAAGAGTTTAAAAAACTCGCACGGCTTATACTAGACTATGGAGCTGCAGTAGTGGTGATGGCTTTTGATGAAAAGGGTCAAGCCGACAATACTGAGAGAAGAATAGAAATTTGTACTAGGGCTTGGAAGATTTTAACTGAGGAAGTTGGTTTTAATCCTGAGGATATTATTTTCGATCCTAACATCCTGACTGTGGCCACTGGGATGGAAGAGCATAATGATTATGCCAAATCTTTTATTGAGTCCTGTAGGTGGATTAAAGATAATCTTCCAGGAGCTAAGGTTAGTGGTGGAGTTAGTAACATTTCTTTTTCTTTTCGGGGCAATAATTTGGTTCGAGAAGCCATGCATTCGGCATTTTTATTCGAAGCTATCAAAGCCGGCTTGGACATGGGGATTGTTAATGCTGGGCAGCTAGCAATTTACGAAGATATTGAGCCTGAATTGAAACAATTAGTTGAAGACGTTTTACTGAACCGCCATCCTGAAGCCACTGAAAAGCTAATTAACTATGCTGAGAAGGTAAAGGGTAAAGGTAGGTCTTCGACTTCCAAGGCCGACTTATCTTGGCGAGAGAAGCCAGTTGAGGAGCGCTTGGCGCATGCTCTGGTTAAGGGCCTTGCGGACTATGTGGATGAAGATACGGAAGAGGCAAGGCAAAAATACGGAAGCTCTTTGAAAGTTATTGAAGGGCCACTAATGGATGGCATGAACATTGTTGGTGACTTATTCGGATCGGGCAAAATGTTTTTACCTCAAGTGGTAAAAAGTGCCCGAGTGATGAAGAAGTCCGTGGCTTGGCTCACTCCTTACATGGACGAAGAAAAAAAGAATCAGGAAGGTTCGTCTTCAACGGGTAAGATCTTGCTAGCTACTGTAAAAGGTGATGTCCATGACATAGGTAAAAATATTGTCGGAGTGGTTTTGGCTTGCAACAACTATGAAGTCGTTGATCTTGGTGTAATGGTCTCTTTCAATGAGATTAAGGAAAAAGCAATCGAGCACGAAGTGGATATTATCGGGCTTAGTGGGCTGATTACTCCATCTCTTGATGAAATGATCAAGAATGCCGATGAAATGGAACGATTAGAAATGAAAGTGCCGTTACTAATCGGAGGAGCTACTACTTCCAGGAAGCACACTGCGGTAAAAATTGCGCCTCGTTACTCTGGGCCAGTTATTCACGTTTCTGACGCTTCGCGAAGTGTTCCGGTAGTTGCCTCTTTGATTTCCTCGGAAGACAGGGAGAAGCTTATTGAGGAGACTAGGGAGAAATATAAACTTATTGAAGAAGAGTTTCATAACAGGACACCTTCCGTTGCCTATTGGGACCTAGGTAAGGCTAGGAACAATTCTCCAGAGTTGCCCTGGCAGGATTATCAGCCACCAGTTCCCAACAAGATAGGCATTACGGTCGTAGATGACTGCCCTATTGAGGAAGTTGTTCCGTTTATCGATTGGACACCTTTTTTTCAAACTTGGGAATTGAAAGGTGCTTATCCTGCTATTCTTTCATCTCAACGCTACGGAAAGGAAGCTACTAAGGTGTTTAATGATGCTCAGGCGATGTTGGCTGAGATTGTAAAAGATAAGAAAATAAATCTGCGTGGTGTAGTTGGTTTATTCCCGGCTCGAAAGAAGGGAACCGATGATATTGAGGTCATGTCTTCCTCTGGAGAAGGTTCCTTGGCGGTACTACATACTTTGAGGCAGCAAGCTGAAAAAAGAGAAGATCAG
>CALIEE010000054.1 GCA_938022485.1 uncultured bacterium
GCCCAATAGTCGGAGTCATACCCATTCCTACCCTAGGTTCTCAACTTGCTTTTAGAGAAAACTGTGGTCGTCTTGGAGTTCACTATCCCTTGGACGCGGACAAGTACACATTGTTTTCGATGAGAAATTCAACCACAAATCCTTTTGAGTATGCAGTGCTTTGGTCCTATACCAACAATTTAGCAATTTTTGGTGTGCAAACTATAGATGGCTATGAGCTTCATAATAGAGGACTTTTTTATCGTCATCCTTCAAATACTTTTAATATTAAAACTATAGACCTTCCTGCCAATGCTTCCGCCACCCACCCCTGGAGTGGAGAGGTTCAGGGACTATCTATTTTTACTAGTCTAAATCAGCCTGCTGGGGGATCGCACAGCTTCGACTGGATCAGAATAATTGACCCCGATAGCTCGCCAACAATTAATCTTAGCTGGAATAGTTCAGGAAATTCAGACATCCCAGCTCGTGACAATGTGGTTATTTATGTCGATGATAATAATAGAGGATATGACGGAGAAGCTGTAGAACGAGGTCTGGCCTTGGATGGTTCGATTGATTTTAAAACTGGAATATTACCTCCAGGAACTTATTATTTCTATGCTCAGTTTGAAACTACTCCAGCCAGAACTCCAGTTTCATTGGCTCGTAGTAACTATATTGGGCCAATAACAATTAATGGAAAACCCAACATAGAGTTCAAGTCGCCGTCCAGAACAAGCGGCCAGGAGTATTCAGAGACTGAGCGAGGTGATGCTTGGGATATGAATGAGGCTTCCGATATAATTAATCTTTTTAATCCAGACGGGAGTGTTACAGCTCCTTTTCAACGAGGATTTCATGACTTCGGTATAGTCAATGGAACTTTTCAGGCTAAAACTGATTTCGATCAGTTCACTGGAACGGTAGATACCCAGGTGCATTTGACTGTTCCAGCCAATAATCAGGTTAATCCACTAAACTACAGATACTTTTGCTACAGTATGCAAGTTGATCCAGTTGAGTTGGTTAGGAATGGAGATGCTGTTGAACTGAACAGGGCCGGATGGGTGGCAAGACTAATTTGGCAGGACAACTCTACGGGTGAGCTTGGAAGTACAAAAGCTCATGAACTTATTGAAAGGTCTCAAACTTTTCCTGACTATGAAGACGGATTCGTAGAATTCTGTATCGATCTTTGGGATCCAGAAAGTTATGAGAGCGGAGTGCGCTGGACTGATATGAGTCAGGTTTCAGTTGTTCGTTTTGACGCGCTAGAGGCTGCTGATGTGACACCCTTCGCAATTGATTGGGCTGGACTCTACGCAGAGAATATTACAAACAATGATAGAGAATATGAAATAGAGTTCGATCTGTTTGACCCAGAAGGGGACAGAATGGATGTCACTTTCTTCTATGATAGTAACAGAGTCGGTTTCAACGGAAGAAGAATTGGCTCTGTCAATAGTCTCAGAAACGGCGCTGCAAATTATAGATGGGATGCAAGCTCAATTCCGGATGGCACCTACTACATTTACGCAGAAGTTTCTGATGGAAGTAATACTACTCGCTTTTACTCTGATACTACAGTTAAAGTTGGAGGTATTGCTTTACCTCCAGTATCGACTTGTCCTACTTGTGATACGGATGGTGATGGTGTTCTAGATGGACAAGAAGCAATTGATTTATCCGATCCTTTTGACGATTCTAGTTTTAAGTTCGAATTGGGCACAGATTTCTGTTTTGACTGGAATGGATTTATAGGCCTTCAGTTTAATATTGCTGAATTTACCAACTTTACCAATGATACCAGAAATATTAGAGCCACTTTATTTGACAACCTGGGAACTGCTCGAGGCTCAAGAGATATTCAAATATTACCTGGTGCTCAGACCGATTTAACGGTTCATGATATGGCGGGATTTATTCCTGACAGTATTGGAACTGTTTGCGCTGAGATTCTTGATAGAGGAGCTCAGCCGGGTGACATAGATGGCCGAATGCTTCAATATCGTCCAGATGGAGCTGGAAATTTTGATTTTGTTATTTCTATGCCATTTAGCAATCCTTTGAATGGCTCACAGTTTGTTCAATTCAACACTTTTCATCCTAGTTTGGATCCAGCTGAGATAGGTTATTTTGCTGCGAACTGGCTAACTGTTGCCAGCACCGAATCAAGCAATCAGAGTGGAACTGTCTTTGTTTATGGACAGGATGGCTCTGTATTACTTCGTGAGCCTGTAAGATTAGGGCCAAATGGGCGAGTGGATATTCCAGTTCATCAGTTTGGAGCAAACCTAATTGGTTTACTGGAGTGGCGACCTAGTAATGACAGTGCCGGTTTCCGAGTAACTTTAAACCGATACATCTACGATGGTCCCAGCCCAGCCGCTCCAGTGAGAGAGGCCGTATCCTTAGCAGGTTTTCGAGGTTCTCAGCAGAGAATAGCTACTCCTATGGATACAAGGGGCTTGACTGCGGTTTTAGAGATCTCAAATACTGATTCGGTTCCAGCGAGAGTGAGTGTTAGTGCTTCTGCAAAAACGGGCCAAAGTGTGCTTGATCAGAGCATAAACTTGGCTCCATTTTCTACTCAACATGTAATTCTTGATGGTGCCTTGGCAGGTGATCTTGGCTTGGCTGTAGTCAACGGTGGGGCTGGTGACAAAGTTATGGTGACAGGCATGCAATACGGCAGAAATGTTCGAGCTGGGGTGAGTAACATCTATCCGATCCCGGCAAGACAGGCCATAGGGTCAATCATGCAAGGAACGTACAATACTTTCTTGGGTCAGGAATGTAACTTGCTACTTGGAAATCTTGCGCCTGGCTCAGAGTCCATTAGCTATGATGTCACTCGTTTTGACGGCACAGTGCTGGCTCGAGGGACAAGGGGTTCTGTGCCAGGAGAAGGTGTGCTTGAAATAGATTTATGTAGCCAAGACATTGATAACGTTTATGGAGTGGTGAGAGTAAACTCTACTTCCAATAATGCTATTGTGGGAAATGTGGTTAGAAGTGGAGTAGGAGATAATTATAGATTAGCAACTCCAGCGCGTTAATCTTTGGGGTTAAAAAAATCAATTGCATTAGCCCAGGTTAGCAATAACCTGGGCTTTTATATTTTCACTATAGCTATTTAGTTTCCAGTGTCCAGGGCACCACCCTTTTAGAAATCGATGAAAATCTGTCCAAGCTATAGGGGTTAATTCTCTCCATTCATCGATTACGGCTTCGGAGTCTATCTTAGGCTTATGTTCCTTTATTTTAGAGCTTAGTTCGGAGAAGTAGTATCGGATCAACTTTTCTGCAGACTTCTGACACTCTTCTTCACTCAAACAACTGCCAAGGAAATAAACAAGATCTTTAACGCCAGGGCCTCCGCCGATGTACTGAAAATCAACTGCAGCTACTTTATTTTCATCTTTTGAAAAGCAAAAATTTGCTAGTTTTGCATCGCCATGGACAATAGTTTGGTAAGAGGCATTCTTTAAAAGCTGATCAATTTCACTAGCAACCTCTTTTAGCTCCAGGTCTTGAAGAGCCTCTAGTTCCTCTGGACGTGTGTCTAAATGCCAGTAGCAACCTGTGTCCCAAAGTCCAGAAGGTTTTTCTCCCAAGAATAGTGAATGAAAAGTGGCTAGCCACTTAATACAGGTTTGCATTTCTTTAAAAGAGCCAGATGCTTGATTTTTCTCAAAACCGACAGTGGACAAATCTTCAAGAATGAAAAAGAAGGAACTTTTGTCTAAATCTGTACTAAGTCCCAAAGCTTTCGGTGTGTAGCAAGTAGAAGGCAGAATTTTTTGCCAATTCTTATAAAATTCCATTTCAACTGAATAAGACTTAAGCTTTCTTTGGTGAGAGTACTCACCAGCCCAACCTCTTGGGTGTTCTTTAGCTTGAGGTGCTTTGACCTCTTTAACGATAACGGTCCTGCCTTTTTTTGAGCCCAGTTGATAGCGCGAAATTGAACCATATCCGCTCCATAGGTTTTGTATTTGTTCAAC
>CALIEE010000055.1 GCA_938022485.1 uncultured bacterium
ATGCGTTAGCATGGCCAGAGGACAGATACTGCGCCGGGAATTCAACAAAACGCCACTACCCTTTTAAAATAAAATACCCAATATCCCCTATTCCCCAAGTTAATCAATAATTTCGACAAGACCTCACGGCCTTGATCAGCATATCCTGAGGCTGAGTATATGGTCTGATGGCCTCGCTTACGCTCGGTTTCTATACTGCGCCATTGTTAAGATATGTAAAAACACATAACTTTAATTAGGCGCAGTATACCTTAAATCTGATAAATAATATACGGTTTAGAATTAGAGCCCCCACAATCGGCCTACCTCTTAATTAGCAGCTACTTTAGATAATATTTTGATAGATGAAGTTTTTAGTTTTCGCCACTGACCTCTTGCCTGTAGGGGGTTTGCCATCGAGTGGCACTGCAATTCGTACCTTCGGCTTAGTAGAAGGTCTAAGGAGTAATGGTCATCAGGTCACTGTATCAGTTCCTCAAACTGCAATTGATGGCTTCGACAACGCTCAGAAAAAGAAAGACAGCAAGGCCCATATTGACTCGCTAACACGAGAACTCGCTTTTTCAGCATCCAACCAACTGGAGCTAGTAGCTGAAATTCAACCTGATGTAATCATTTGTGGCCACTGGCCTGCAGTTCAGTTTCCACAAAAACCTTCACAGGTTCTAATAGTGGACCTAGCAGGACCACATATGCTCGAGCGACATTTTCAAGGATCTGGAGACCAACAAGCCGCAACTTTGGCAAAAATTTCTGCTATTGCAACTGCCGATGGTCTTCTTGCTTCAGGCCCATCTCAGAGAAAATACTTTGAAAGCTTTGTTAGCCGAACGGGACTTCCCTCGCCTCAGTTTGCCCAAATTTCAATGCCCTTAGCACCAACTCCTGAGGCCAAGAACTCTAAAAAAAGCAAAGAGTTTCCACATTTTTTCTTTGGGGGAGTTTTTCTTCCCTGGCAAAATCCAAGCCATTGCTTAGAGCATGTTGCTGATTTTTTACAGCGCACTGAGCAAGGAAAATTGACCCTAATTGGAGGAAAGCATCCTCACTACAAAGTAGACTCTGGTGTTTACGAAAAACTCTTCTCGTCACTCGAGACAAACCAGAGAGTTAACACCTTCCCCCTTTTGCCTTATGAACAATACCTGAGCCATTTAGAGCATGCTGACGTTGCTCTTGATTTGATGAGTTGGAACCTCGAGCGCGAACTTGCTATCCCTATTCGTTCAACTAACTACCTAAACTCAGGGATTCCTGTGATCCACAACAATTTCTCGGATCTATCTAAACTGATAGTCAAGTATGATGCGGGTTGGTGTGTTGAACCGGATAACTCAGAGGCTCTAGAAAAATTACTAGAAGAGATAGCTTCCGATCCAGATATTGTCGAAGAAAAATCTAAAAACGCCAAAACTTTAGCCAAAGATTGCTTCGATTGGAGTAAAGCTGTGAGGCCTTTAATTGAAATGGC
This sequence comes from uncultured bacterium, assembly GCA_938022485.1. Taxonomy (GTDB): domain Bacteria; phylum Bdellovibrionota_C; class UBA2361; order SZUA-149; family CALKYB01; genus CALKYB01. Next base: position 1,472 of record CALIEE010000055.1, read on the forward strand.
CGAAAATTTGCGAAAAGAAGGCTGCTCCTTCTTTGACATTTCAATCAATCAACAGGACTCCGCAAATCTTTCTCCCCAAAAGGAAAAGCCTTTATCTCAAAGCTTTCTAACTAGAGAGAAAAACTTAAAATCAGTGGAAGTTTTATTAACTAACAAGGGAAGGCCCTCTAGTTCAGAAACCACACTAGTCCTAAAGTCCTCAGCCCCAAGTTCAGACCATGGCTTTCTAAGAGATAGTTCTGCTTTCAAAGAAGTTGGGAGAACCACCATTCCTAGCGGCAGCAAACTTGACGATCAGTGGGTAAAAGTAGATCTAGAAAAAGAAGTTGAAGCTGGAAGCTTAATGAACCTAGAGATCCAAAGTCTCAGCGACTCCCCAGAAACATTTCCTTGGACATTTCATGCCTCCCCTTACCCGCTAGATGTCCTCAAACAAGGGGTCAACTTGATTAAGGATACTTCGCTTTGTATTCGAACTACGCACCATAGATCAGACTCGTAAAATGAAGAGAAAACCTAAAACTCTGATCAGTATCGTTTGTTTCAACAACGAGCAAACTATTGTTCAATGCCTAAACTCACTGTTCTCTCTGAAAAACCATAGTGTAGGTGAAGATATAAAAGTTTCAGTGGTCGATAATGCCTCGACCGACCAAACTAGTAAATTAATTAGGAAACATTTTAGCAAAACTCAGCTTAGCTTCACTCAAAACAAGGAAAACCTTGGCTTTTGCACACCTCACAATCAGACTGCCCAGACTGTTCTTTCAGAGGGATACGACTATTTTCTTTGCTTAAACCCCGATGCTAGCTTGGAACCAGAGTCCTTAGTCAGAATGGTTGAAGGGATGCAAGAAAGCCCTGAGTCAGGTGCAGTGACTCCACTGATTCTTCGAGCAGATGAGAAGCTTAAAAAAATAACGCCTGAGGTAGTGGACTCAGCTGGAATTTGGTTCAACAAAGAGCTTAGACATTTCGATCGCTTCCAGGATGAGGAGCTTTTAAGTCTAAATCCAAAAGCCGAATACGTTTTTGGAGGAACAGGCGCGGCACTTTTTATAAGAAGAGAATGCCTACAAGACCTCAAAACAGCTAGCCCAAATTCGGAGCTAGAACTCTTCGACCCAAGCTTCTTTGCCTACCGAGAGGATGCTGACCTAGCCTGGCGACTAAATCGTCTGGGCTGGAAGACTCTCTTCTGGCCAGACGCAACTGTCCTACATCAACGAAAGGTAACTCCTAGCCGTCGCTCAATTCTTCCGGACAAAATTAATAGCCTTGGAGTACAAAACCGCTTTCTTCTCCAACTTAAAAATTTTTCCCTTCGCTCAAACTGGCACTGCTTGGTGAAGACTTCTTATAGAAACCTAATCGTGCTTGGAGCCTGCCTAACTGTTGAGCGTTCCTCTCTCGGCGGAATTAAAAAGGCCTTTCAATTGGCTTCGATCTGCCTTGAAAAAAGGAAATTACTTGAGAAACACTCTAGGGTTCCAAGGGATCAACTACAAAATTGGTTTTCAGAGCAACCCATCTCTGAGCCCTTTATTCGAAAAAGCCAAAGCGCTATCAATTACCCTCTGAGTATCCGTGCAGTTGTGGTCGGATACAGAAGTCAGGGAATCATACTTTCCTGTTTGGACTCACTTAAAAGGTGCAAAACAGAACTAGCCAAGAATTATGATCAAAGAATAGATCTCGACATTTCAGTGGTAGACAACGGCCTTGCCCTACCAGAGCTATCGGAACTTGATCATTCCGAACTAGAAGTCATTCGCCCTGGCCGCAACTTGGGTTTCGGGCAAGCTGTGAATCTGGCTACTAGTAATACTGATTGCGATGCCATACTTATTCTCAACCCTGACTTAGAACTTGAACCTGAGAGTATACAAAAACTCTCTGATTCACTTTTCTCAAGCAATATGGCTGCGGTTGCTCCGATACTTGAAGATTTTCAGGGCAACACTCAGGCAAGCTTTTCTCTCAAACGCCTACCCTCTCTATCTAGCTTAGTCGCCGAGCTATTTTTTCTGCATCGATTATGGCCAGACAATCCTTTCAGCTCTCGTTTGGATTTATCGAGAAACCAATTGGTTGAAAATCTCTTCACAGACTCTAAAAGAATTACTCCCGAATTTTCTTCAACCAAAGCCATCCCAGTGGAGCAACCTCCAGCAGCATGCTTGTTGATTAAATATAAAGTTTTTGACCAACTTCTAGGATTCGACCCTAACTTTTGGCCTGCCTGGTTTGAAGACGTCGATATCTGCGCAAGGATTAAAGACTTAGGTCTTACCTGCGGACTCCTCCCCACTGCTAAATGCCAGCACTCGGGTGGGTATTCACTTAGCACTATTAGCCCTGCCGACTATTACCTTGCATGGTTTGGTAACATGGCTCGTTTTGCTAAAAAACATTTTCCCAGACGCCAATATATTGCCTTTCGAATCTCACAATTCTTGGGGTTAACACTCAGACTTCCTATGTGCCTCAATACTTTTAGAAAGTTTGGAGCTCGTAAAGCTTTAGGCCAATTAAGTTCTATAATTAAGCTCGCTCTCAATCCTATTGCAGCTTCAGCTGGGTTCAGCCCGGGGGAGCCGGAACTTAACTCTAAGGGAATTGAGTCTGTTAGAGATTGGCGAAAACATTTTTCTAGCCAACTTCAAGGTCAAGGACTAGAACTAGGTCCTCTCCATCGACCTCTTCAAACTCACGACGGAATAAAAGTTAGCTACGTTGATAGAATGAGCGTTTCTGAACTAAGGGAACACTATCCTGAGCTAGAAGAACTAGACCTCGTAGAGCCGGATATTATTGATAATGCTGAACTATTACGATCGGTGAAGGATAGTTCTCAAGACTTCATCATTGCCGCCCATATTATCGAACACTTAAGAAACCCTTTTGCGGCTATTAGGGAATGGTGCAGGGTTACCAGACCTGGTGGATTGGTTTATCTAATTGTACCGGATGGCCGTTACACTTTCGACAAAGCCAGACCCGTCACCTCGATGGAGCATTTAATCCTAGACTACAACTCCCCCTGCCAAGAACGCGATCAAGAACATTTCCTAGAATTCAGCCACCTGGTCTCGAACTATTCAGGCCAGACTGCGGTAAAAGAAGCTCGTTCCTTAATTGAAAAAGACTACAGCATACATTTTCACGTCTTTGACCCCCTTAGCATGGAAAAGTCATTGAAATGGTTAGCTGAAGAATCTGGCCAATTTGCTATTCAAGAAGGACCTGTGAAGACTCCCTTAAGTGACGAATTTCATTTCATCCTCAAGGTAGCTTAGCCAAGAATTGCTGGTGACAGATTACTTCCGCTCACCTAGACTAGGTGCCACAAGCAAGCTTGTTCCATAATATACGATCAGATGAATATTTTCCGTTACAAAGAAGACATAGCACCAATCTGTTTGATTATTCTCCTCTTTTGTTTAGACTTGGTAGTGTA
>CALIEE010000056.1 GCA_938022485.1 uncultured bacterium
CTAAGAAAAAGAAAGAAGAAAAAGCAGCTAGAGACCGTAGACTGAAAGAAGCTGTTGCGCGACACAAAGACTTGTACAGTGGAGAGTCTAGCAAAGCAGGTGGCCAAGGATTTGGAGCAGCTAGAACCGGTGGCAATGGCTTCGGTGGCGGAACTTTGCGAAGTGCAGAGTTTATTGCCTACCTAAATGCTCTAGAGCATCATATCAAAAGTAGTTGGAATTGGGGTCTCCCTACGCCTCGGGTCCTAAAGGCCCAAGTGACAGTGAGTATTTTGCCAAATGGAGTAGTCCAAAATGCCAAAATTACGGCAAGCTCGGGAAACAGTCAGTTCGATGACTCGATAATTCGGGCGGTCCGGAAATCATCTCCTGTTCCACCAGCCCCCGGACACCTCTACGACCAGTTTAGAGACGTAAGAATTACCTTTGACTCTTCTCAGCGATAATAGCTGAGTATCCCAGTATATTGTTTATCCACATGTTGATGGTAGAGAAAAGGGCAGAAAATTCTAACTGTTTTCCGATTCTACTTGTCAAAAGTCCTTTTAATTTTCTAGGCTAGCGAAGATATCCCTCTTGGCTACGTCTAAGAGTCATCCATTGTTCTAAACTTTCTTAATTTAATCCAAAAGCATGGAAATAATGAAAAAACTAGTATCAGCTATCGTAGTGGTTTCCATAGTTCTGGGATGCGCCAATATTGCTTCAGCCCAAACTGACATTCATATTTCCGGACCAAGAGGCGGCTTTCCAGTTGCCATACCAAAACTCTGTTTCTCTAGCGTCGGTGCTTCTGAAAGCGAAAAAATTTCTAATCAAATTTCAAAAAATTTAGATATCTCTGGTTTGTTTAAAGTAGTTAATCCTAATTCTTTTGTGGAGTCGGCTTCAAAATGTAGTCAACCAAAAGAAATCGCCTACTCGGACTGGTCAGTCATAGGTGCTGAAGGAGTTGTGAAAGGTGTAGTTAGTCCTGCCGAGGGAGGTCAAATTGCGGTTGAAATGCTACTCTTTGATGTGCAGCAGCAAAAGCCAGTCCTAGGAAAGCGATATACGGCTCCGGCCTCTGATACCAAAAAGATAGGCGACAGATTTTCAAATGAAATCATCAAATATTTCACAGGAGATCTAGGAATTTTTGGCTCTCAGATAGCTTACGTTTCCAAGGTTGGTCGTTTTAAAGAACTGTTTGTGATGGATATTGATGGTTCTAACCCAAGAAAACTCACACAAGATAAGGGCCTGGCTATTACTCCGTCGTGGTCTCCGAGTGGTGACCGAATTGTTTACACCTCCTACAGAACCAGGAAACCAGAGCTCTATTTTATATCACCTGAGGGTGGAGAGCCTCAAAGAGTCACAAGGCTAGATGGGCTTGAGATAGGAGCAGAGTTTTCTCGAAGTGGAAGAGAAATTGTTACTTCGGCCAGTATGCTTGGCAGTCCAAATATTGTTCTAATGGATCTGCGAGGGAAGCTCTTAAGAAAAATTACTTCCTCAAGTGCTATAGATGTTTCGCCATCTTGGTCGCCCGATAATAGCAAAGTCGTATTTTGTAGTAACCGAGGAGGGGGTCCTCAGATTTACATAACCTCGGCAGAGGGTGGTTCTGGGAATGCTAGGAGGATAAGTTTCACAGGTAGTAAATACTGTACTTCCCCAAGCTGGTCTCCGAACGGCGATAAAATCGCTTTCGTTTGCCGCAACAAGGGTAATCAAATTTACGTAAGTGATGCAGACGGCTCTAATACTTCTCAACTAACTTTCTCGGGTGATAACGAAGATCCTAGCTGGTCACCTGATGGGAAATTTCTTGTTTTCAGTAGTGATTTTGGAAAAAGAGGGCCAAGGAATATTGCGTTGATGCCCTTGGCGACTGCTCAACCTCGACAAATCTCCTTTTCGAGATCTGAAGATGGTCAGCCAGCATGGTCGCCTAGGTTTTAGTTGACCATTTTGGGCCTTTACCGCACTGAAAATTGCCAGATGGTTAAATACTTGAACTTAAGGCATTATTACCATTGTTGAACTCCTCAGGAGCGTTTAAACTCAACTATAGGCCTTGTCTGACTAAATTGTTGTGTTATGTTTAATCATTTCAAGGGTCTCCCTGTTTATCAACCAGTAGGTTGTAGCGATGGGGTAAATTTTAAGGGTAATTTTGAATTTTATTTTCAATCCAGGAGAGGATAATGCGTAAGGCAGCTTTAACTTCAATTTTTGCGATATCGATCGCTGTATCCGGTTGTTCTAGTCTCGGTAGAGGGTCTGGGCAAGGTGAAGGCCTTGGCGCTGATGGCTTAGGAGATGGAAATATTCCTTTGGCTTCAGAAGGTAGTGGGGCTCTGTCTGATGTTAACTTCATTTACGACTCTTCGACTCTTAGTAGCGACGCTCGAAGTGTTCTTCAAGAAAACGCCAGGTGGTTGAACAGCAACCAAGATCAGAAGGTTGTTATTGAAGGGCATTGTGACGAGAGAGGGACAGACGAGTATAACTTAGCCCTTGGTGAGAGAAGAGCCCAGTCCGTGCAAAACTATTTGCAAAGTTTGGGTGTTTCAGCGCAACAACTTTCTACAGTAACTTACGGTGAAGAATTACCTCTGGATCCGGGTAGAACTGAAGCTGCTTTTAGAAAGAACCGTAGAGCGCACTTTGCTTTAAGGAAATAAGCAATATTGTAACAAGCTGCCTCTGGCAGCTTTTATTTTGAGGTCTGGTCGATGATGGGCTTTCGTATAGCTATACCTTTACTTCTTTTGGTAATGTCTTCTTGTTCTTCTGGGAAGCTTAAGCAAGAAGTTAATCGTGACTTTAGTCAAGTTCGAAATGTTCAAGCCGATCACACAGCTACTATTGAGTCTCTTCAATCTGAAATTAGACGCCTTTCAGGAAGGTTGGATGAGATTCAGCACCATAGCCAAGGCAGAACGGCTGAATTGGAGAAGACTCTGGAGAGAGTTAGTTCTAGAGTTCCACCCCCATCAACTGTTCCTGGACAATTGCTTGAACGAGATGAGCGTCTGATTGCTGCTCAAGCTGGAGAAGCCGCTAGCCAATACACCTTAGCTTTAAGGAAACTAAGGGGAGCAGACTTTCGAGGTGCATCCAGTATTTTTCAGTCCTTTGTTAAGGATAATCCAGATACTGCCTTCAGCGACAATGCCCTTTTTTGGTTAGGAGTTTGTGCTGAAAGTTCAGGGGACTTAGGTGGTGCTGTTAGTTTTTACAATGACGCCTTTAGTAGATTTCCAGCCGAGGATTTCGTTGAGCCAGCACTTTTTCATTTGGGAAAGGTTTTTCAAAAAATGGGTTCTCAGCAAGAGGCTGCAGATGTATTCAGCAAACTAAAAGAGGATTATCCTCGAGGCTCCTATGCTAATCAGGCGGGTGAAGAGTTGAGAAGCTTGAAAGGGTTGCGTTGAGAGTAGTTTTCTCTGCCCTAAGAGCAAAGTCTCTCGAGCAATAAGTCGTTGGTTTATAAATCTCACATTCCATTTTTTCGCTCAGCAAAAGATTTCTCAGAGTTCCATTCATCGTCGAACCCAAAATCGAATGTGTCCGTGGCCTTGGGCAATTTTGATGGAGTACATCTAGGGCATCAATGTTTAATAGATAATTTGCTAGCCACTTCTCCTTCAACAAGAGAAAGCTGCTTAAAACTGGTGATGAGCTTTAGACCCCATCCCAAAAAATTCTTTACAGACTCCTTTAAAACGCTGAGTTCCCTTGAGGAAAAACTTGAGGCCTTAAGAGAGGCCGGTTGTACTCATTATGTAGAGGAGCGTTTTACTAAAAAATTTAGCGAACTTACACCTGAGGGCTTTCTTGAAAATATTGTTCTAGGCCAGCTCCAAGCAAATAAAGTGGTTGTGGGGGAGGATTATCGTTTTGGAAAGAGTCGTAGCGGAGATGCCGAGCTTCTGCTCAAGCTTTCTAAGAAGCTGAACTTTGAAGCCCTTATTGTCTCGGATCTAAACAAAGGAGAGGCTCGAGTTAGCTCTGGGCGTATTAAAGAATTACTAGGGCAAGGGCTAGTTAGTAAATGCTCAGAATTACTGGGAAGAGACTATTCGGTCATAGGAAGAGTAGTCTCTGGCGGAAAAAGGGGTGATTCTTTGACAGGCTTTCCCACAGTCAACTTTAGAAGGCGAGAGGACTTAATCACTCCAGCTGATGGAGTCTATGTCTCGCTTTTAGAAGAGGGTGGAGAGCTGCGCCCCTCCGTGACCAATATTGGCCTGAGACCATCGGTTGATGGTCATAATCGTTTCATTGAAACTCACATTTTGCAGGGGTCTATTGGCGACGTCTACGGCCAAAAGTTTAAAGTAGTTTTGAAAGAAAGGCTGCGAGACGAGTTGAAGTTCTCCTCCATTAATGAGTTAAGGAAGGCAATTTCTTTAGACGTAGAGAAAGCCAAACAGTGGTTTGAGGCTAATGGATAAAGCAGGACTGAATTTCGCCTTTAGCTGTGACGAAATTATAGATGAAGATCATATTCGTCTTGATAAGGCAGTCAGTCTTTATTTCTCTAACAAGTCTGATTTAGAGGAACTTAGTCGAAGTCGTGCCAGTCGATTGATTAAGACCGGGCTGGTTAAAGTTGACGGTGAGGTGAGTAAGAAGTCATCAAAACTAGTCAGCCCTAGCTCACAAATTGAACTAGTCATTCCTGCTGAAGAAGAGAGCTACTTGCTTCCAGACTCTACGGTAGAGTTTGAAATCATAGATGAGAAAGAGGCTTTTTTGGTAATCAATAAACCTGCAGGGTTAGTTGTTCACCCAGGAGCAGGTAACAAATCAGGGACTTTGGCTAATGGTTTGGTGCATTATTTTGGAAAAAATAAGGTTACAGCTGGAGGAGATTTTTTACGTCCAGGTATAGTCCATCGCTTGGATAAAGAGACCAGTGGGCTTATGGTCATTTCGAAGTCTGACAGTAGTTTCCAAAGTCTACAAAAACAGTTTTCACCACCACGTACAGTTAAGCGAAGTTACTTGGCTTTAACTAGAAAACTTCCAGAGAATCCGGAGTCTTCTAATGTCATTGACGCGCCTATTGCTAGAGACCCAAATAATCGTTTGCGAATGGCCGTGCGTGAAGATGGAAAGCCAGCTGTTACTCAATGGACTGTGCGAAGAGAATTGAAAAAGGGATATTTGCTAGAAGTTGTACTTGAAACTGGAAGAACTCATCAAATACGAGTTCACTTGGCAGCTTTTGGGGCCCAAATAGTGGGTGATCGGGTTTATGGCGAATCGATTGGCTCTCTTCCGGGCGAAGTTCAAAAAATAACTAGAGATTTCAATCGACAGGCGCTTCATGCGGAAAAGCTATCTTTTCTCAGCCCGAGTGATGGGGGAACAGTTAGTTACGTCGCTGCTCCTGACAATAGGATGCTTAGTTTAATAGAGGCTTATGACAAATAGTTCAGAGTCTTATCTGCTTGAGAGTGGAGTTCGAGTAATTAATTTCAAGTCTTTGGAGTCTACTCAAGATGAGGCTTTGAAGTTTATATCAGAAAATACCCTTGAGGCACCTGGACTGGTTATACGAGCGGATCACCAAACTAAAGGGAAGGGCCGAAGAGGCAAGGAATGGGTTTCTCCTAATGGGGACGGCCTTTATTTCACTTTGGCTCTTGAGACTGAGACTGATGTCGCCAGTTTGTCAGGCTTATCGATTGTGGCGGGCATGGCCGCCCACTCTGCTATAACTGAGTTTATGTCAGATGATAAGAAAGAGTTTCTGAAATTAAAGTGGCCAAACGATTTACTTTTTATTGATGGGGATTCTCCAGCTAAACTAGGTGGGATCTTAACTGATATAAGCTCTTTTAATACTAAAAACCGGCTTTTAATTGGAACAGGTATAAATCTTCTTGGAGAAGTTAAACTAGAAAATCGTCTAACCACTAGCTTGGAAAGCTTGGGGGTAAATTCATCTCAGTTTGAGAATTTATTTTCTAGAATAGTGTCCAATCAGGTTAATTTTTTTTCTAAGTTGGTGAAGGAAGGATTTGGTGAGTTTGCCGATAGATGGGCCTTCTCTGGTGTGGGCTATGAGGGTCCAATCTCCGTTGTTTCAATGAATGGAGAGAGTTTAAATGGGCGTGCTAGTGCTTTAAATAGAGATGGAGCTCTTAAGCTTCTGACCGATAGTGGAGAGACTATATTGGTTTACTCTAGTGAAATTGAACTTGCTTAGAGGCTTGGATTTGCCGACAATATAGTAATATGGCGTTGAATTTTGAGTGCTAGCTTCAACTTTTAGGGAGATCTTGTTTAAAAATGACAGTTGTTGATGATAAAGCACGTGATGCACTTGACCAAATGTTTACCAATTCTTTTGGTAAGTCTGGAGATGATGAGCTTGTAGTTACCTTAAAAGCTATAGTGCGAGGTGAAGATGATATTGAGATTCCTGAGGAATTTTTAGCTGATCCTAGTAAAGAAACGGATGTAGAGGGTGAAGATCTAGAAGAGGGCGGAAATCTTTATGCGCTCATCAATGACATGTCAATTCCTCAGAAAATCAAATTAGCTCTATTTGGAAATAAGCTTGCGAGGGGTTTACTTATTCGTGACCCAAATCGACAAGTTAGTTTAGTCGTTCTACAAAATGCTGGTTTAACAGAGGGGGAAGTTGTGGACTTTGCCCGTAACACGAACCTAGACGAACAAATACATAGAAGGATT
>CALIEE010000057.1 GCA_938022485.1 uncultured bacterium
GCGTTGAAGAAAAAAGACTTCAATCTCCAGACAAGTGGCGTCTTTGGGGCCCCTACCTCAGTGAAAGACAGTGGGGCACAGTTCGCGAGGACTACAGTGAAGATGGCTCAGCTTGGGACTATTTTAACTTCGACCAATCGCACTTTAGAACCTACCGGTGGGGAGAAGACGGAATTGCCGGAATCTCTGACAGAGACCAGAAGATTTGTTTTTCATTATCACTATGGAACGGTCAGGACCCTTACCTTAAAGAAAGGCTCTTCGGGTTAGCCAATGGACAAGGAAATCACGGCGAGGATGTAAAAGAGTACTACTACTATCAGGAGAATATTCCTAGCCACTCCTACATGAAATATCTTTACAGATATCCCTCTAGAGAATTTCCCTACCAAGAACTGATTGAGAAAAACTCAAATCTAACCAATAAAGTTACTGAATTTGAGCTTTTCGATACCGGTATTTTCAACGACAACTGCTTTTTTGATGTTGAAATTGAATATGCCAAAGCTGATCATGACGACATCCTGATTAAAATCACTGCAACTAACCACTATCACGAAGAAAGGCCTCTTTGGCTGATTCCAACAGCCTGGTATCGAAACACATGGTCTTGGAAGCAAGACAGATTCAAGCCTAGAATTCGCAATGTTGATAAAAACCTAGTTCAGTTCGACCATGAAGATCTATCTGGCTACTATCTCTATGCTTTCGAGCCAGATGAGTTTGTCTTTTGCAACAATGAAACAAACTTTTCACGCCTTGACCCAAGCAATACAGAAAATCCCCCTGCCAACAGTTTTTATAAGGATGGAATATCCCAGTATTTAATCAATCAAGACCATTCAAGAGTCAACTCAGAATTATATGGAACTAAAACAGCTGCTGTTTATCGTAACACCATCCCTGCCGGTCAATCCTTAAGCATTAAACTTCGCCTAGCAAAAAAAAGAGATGGGCTAGACAACGAGAAAGAGTTTGACCAAATTTTTGAATCAAGACACTCCGAAGTTAACGAGTTCTACCAAAGCGTCTGCCCAGAGGTTGAAGGAGAGGACAGTAAAGAACTTCAACGCCAAGCCTTTGCAGGCATGCTTTGGAACAAGCAGTTCTATTACTACCATGTTCGTGACTGGACGAACGGGGACTCTGCTCAACCTCCTCCCCCACCTGGTAGAGACCAAAACAGAAACCAAGGTTGGAAGCATTTTCGCTCCTACCACATTCTATCTATGCCGGATAAATGGGAATACCCTTGGTTTGCAGCCTGGGACACTGCATTCCATGTCATTCCACTGGCAATGATCGACCCAGACTTCGCTAAGAATCAATTGACCTTACTTACAAGAGAGTGGTTCATGCACCCTAATGGTCAAATCCCGGCTTACGAGTGGGCCTTCAATGATGTAAACCCACCTGTTCATGCCTGGTCAGCGTGGAGAGTCTACAAAATTGAGCAAAAGATGTATGGCAAGGCCGACAAGGGCTTTCTTGAAAGAGTTTTCCAAAAACTACTTCTAAACTTTACCTGGTGGGTTAATCAAACAGATCCAGACGGTAAAAATGTCTTCCAGGGTGGTTTCCTAGGCTTGGATAACATTGGGGTTTTTGACCGTAGTAGGGAGCTACCAACTGGTGGTCATATTATCCAGTCAGACGGCACTAGCTGGATGGCAATGTATTGCTTAAATATGCTAGCAATTGCCTTAGAGTTAGCTGAAGATAATCCAAACTACGAAGACATAGCTAGTAAGTTCTTTGAACACTTTGTGCTGATTGCAGAGTCAATGAACAATATTGGAGATGCTGGGGTTAGCATCTGGGATGAGAAAGATGGCTTCTACTATGATCTACTTCATCTTCCCGACGGTAGCGCTCAGGCCTTAAAAGTACAATCCCTTGTCGGCATCATTCCTCTATTTGCCTCATTAACTCTAGAACCTGAAATATTTGAAAAATTTCCTGGTTTCAAGGAGAGAATGGAATGGTTTTTTAAATATAGAGGGGAAAACAACGCCTGGAATATTGAATCCGTGATTCGTCCAGGGGCTGGTGGAAGAAAACTTCTAAGCTTAGTCTCGGAAGAAAGACTTAAAAGGGTTCTCACGAAAGTTCTAAATGAGGCTGAATTCTTCTCTCCACATGGCATACGTTCGGTTTCCAGATTCCACAAAGACCAGCCCTACGTTTTTGAATATGACAAACAGACTTACCGAGTCGACTACAGCCCAGGAGAATCAGAAACAGACCTTTTTGGGGGTAACTCCAACTGGAGGGGGCCTATCTGGTTTCCGATCAACTACTTAGTCATTGAATCACTCCAAAGATTTCATCACTATTACGGTGATGACCTTAAAGTAGAATGTCCTGTTGGCTCGGGCAATTTCTGTAACCTTTGGGAGGTTGCAGCAGAACTAAGTTTAAGAAACCTTTCCCTATTTTTACCTAACCAAGCTGGTCGAACTCCTATAAACTACAACCACCCAGCCATGGACTTGGATCCTCTCTGGAAAGGTAAAGTTCAATTTTATGAATTCTTTAATGGCGACAATGGTCGTGGCTTGGGAGCAAGTCATCAAACTGGTTGGACTGGCCTAGTGGCCAAACTTATTCAACAGTGCGGAGAATATTTTTTTAAACCAGAAGACTAAAAAGACTATGATTCTCTCAGTTGATCTAGGTGGCACCAATGCGCGATTTGCTTTTTGCGAGGTCTCGTCTGGCAGACCAATCATTCAGGACTTAAAGGTATTCTCAAGTCAAGATTTTGGGTCAGCCCCTAAGTTGTTTTCTCACTTTGCAGCTAGCCACGATTTGAAGCCCTCAGCTGCCATAATTGCCGTACCCGGACCAGTTCTTAGAGAAAAGGATGATTTAGTTGCCAGAATCACCAACTTACCGTGGACCGTAGCTCTCTCTCAGTTAAAAAGTGCACTCGGAATAGAAAACTCCCTTCTCGTCAATGATGTAGCCGCAGCGGCTTCGTTTTTATCGGTCTCTAAGGAATCCGACTACCGCGTTCTTCACTCTGGAAGTCAAATGACGGATAGCAGAGCTGGGAATTCTCTACTTCTCTCACTAGGAACAGGGGTCGGGGCTAGCCAGTACTTAGAAAGCAAATCAAAAACAGACCTAGATGGATTTTCAATTATCCCCTCTGAACTCGGGCACTGTGCTGCCCCTCTTACAGACTTAGAAGAGCTTGAGTTTGGTAACTTTTTGAACTCTCAAGGAAGAAAGCGAAGTATTGAAGAAGCTATTTCTGGAGATGGATTAAAAAACTGTTATCGTTTCATTAGTAAAAAGGAAATCTCAGCAGCCGAAGTGAATTATCTGATTAGAGATGGAAAAGATCCGGAAGCAAAATCGGCTTTCGCACTATATCAAAAACTCCTGGGGAAAACTTTGGCCTCTTTGGCCTTGGCCTTTTCCCCCTCAAAAGGAATCTACTTGGCAGGAGGGGTCAGCAGCAAACTCTCTGATATCTTCGATGATCAACTTATTTTAAAAGAGTATCTCAACTTCGGTGAACTTGCTCACCTAAGAGAAGCAACTGACATTAGGATTCTCAACACCGAAAATGCTGGTATAATTGGAGCGGCTGCTCTCTCAAAAGCTGGAGTTGTTATTTCTTAAGCTTAATCCTTATCGCTCCATCTACCACTTCAAGCTCCTCGATTCCCTCTTTAAACTGTTTCCAAAACCCGCCAGATTCACCAAATTCTGTGACTAGATCTTTATATTTAAGATCCCCTAGCCAGGCATTTGGAATAGGAATTCCACCCAAACTAACTCCTTGAAGCTCAACTACTGGTTGATCGTTCTGGAATGCAACTTTTGCTCCTAAATTCAGCTTTAGGGTTTTACCACCTAACACAATAATGTCATCCGGAACATCAACCACCCATTTTACCGATACCAAGTCTTCAGCTAAATCCACAGCAAAGGCTCCGGCCAAATCTTCGTTGTCAGCAATTAAAGAATTAAGCTCTTTTTCAGTGAAGAAAATATCCCTCTTAGAGTCATCTTCTGAGTACTTTTCAGGTTCCAACTCCTTTTCATCCAAAACTGGAACTTGACCAGCTCTCCGACTATCGTAATTTACTTCCGGAGAAGGCTCG
>CALIEE010000058.1 GCA_938022485.1 uncultured bacterium
ATAATCAGCCTTCTGGCCTTCAACTGTTTTTTCAGCAAGACCTCGGTAAAGACCTATTCCGTAGTCGGCATGAACGATGAAATCATCAGCCTCGAAAAGCTTATCACCTGTCAGAATTCGATTGATCTTTTTTCTAGCGGCTGAGGTTCTTTTAATTTGAACATCAGGGAAAATTTCCTGTTCTGCAAAAATTTGAAGACGCTCGGCAGAGGAAAATATTCCTCCAACAAGCTCACCTACAACTATTCCACAACTGCCTTTAAATCTTCTATCTTCGGACTCCCAAATCTCTAGTAGCTCTGAGATTGTCTGCCCTCGATCATCTCCTCGTAAACCGTAAGGCTCGAGTAAGGCCTGAAGCTTCTCCACTCTATCCTTGGCGCTAATCACGAGAATAGTGTCCACGCCATCGCCAGATGACTTAAGGATTTGATCAACAACAGGTTTAAAAGGCTGGTTGGACTTTCTTCTTGCTGAAACCAGTGAACGCAGTTTTTCGTTGTCCCTTATCTCTAGAATTTTACTTTCAGTTGAACTGGTGGTTTGTTGCAGATGTAAGGAATCTACCTCTACAGAAAATCTTGCTCGGGGCAGCACTAAATCTTCAAACCACGCTAGGTTCCTAAATGCTTGCTCAGGATCAAGGTGGAACCTCGCCTTACTGCGCATCTCTTCTTCTCTTTCTTCAACTAACTCCCAAAAATCACCTATATTTCTAGATAAGCTGCCAGGTGATACCAGAGTTACAATTCCGCCTTTGCCAAGGTAGTCGATCAATGTTGAACGACAATGACGCGAAAGAGGTGCAAGTTGTTCAATCCCTGAAATCTTGGTTCCCTGCCTAATTGCGTCCTCTAATTCCGCCACTGATGCCCTAGACAGTCCCAAGGCAGATGCACGCTCTTGGATACTTTGAACTAGCTCGCCTTTTTCTATCTCGTTTCCCGAATAAAATTCACTGACTGGAAAAATTTCTGCACGAGACAGACGATCAATGGAACGCTGCGTGTCAGGCCTAAAGGTTCTAATTGAGTCCAACTTGCCTGTAAAAAACTCTAGCCGAACAGGCATAGCTGAAGCTGTCGGATAAAAATCCAGCACAGAGCCACGAAGCGAGTATTGAGCAATATCTTCAACCATCGCTTTGGACTGATAGCCCAGAGCCTCCAACTTTAGAGTTAGACTGTTAGGATCTAGCGAGCTACCTGGCTCCAATCTCTCTCTCAACCTATTTGAAAGCTCAGGGTTAAAAACTCCCCTCAACATAGAGACACCAGAGCAAATCACTATACAAGGGTTCGGAGAATTCAGAGCATGGAGAGCCTCGAGACGTTGAGAACTAATCGTCGAAGCTGGAGAGACTTGCTCAAAGGGCAGCATCTCCCAATCAGGGAATAGTTTTACCTCCGGGCCCTCTTCTCTTTCACTTAATCCCTTTAGAAAAAATCGTAAGTCACCATAAAGCTGCCTTGAGAAAGCCGCTGAAGGAGATACAATTAGATGGTTTACGGATAGATCCAGATCGCTGAGTGAACCCTCTTCCAGTCCTGGGCGTCCTCTGCGGTAATAAATGGACAAAGCTGCTGCTAAGGCAGTGCTAGAACGTGCTCTAAATTTATCCATTTCTACATATTGAGTAAGCTAAGCAGATCTCAGGCATCCGCAAACCGGACAGATAGACAAAAATGCCGCGATTTTTAACACTTAAGTCGACTCTGGGCTAGACTAAGTGCTCGATTATTCGGGTCTTTTCACAGAAAAAAATTTTGAGTCAAGATTTTAGCAGCTTAACTCGACTACCTACTTAGGAGTTTATCTTAGGCGTATATTTTGAATCCCGGACAAATCCGACGATTCACATAAAAAATCTATAAGGTCGGAAGCTAAAATGGATATTTCACAGCTACTTACATTCTGCGTTCAACAAGGTGGATCAGATCTTCACATCTCTGCTGGAGAACCACCAATGATTCGTGTTGATGGCTCCATGAAAAAAATGAAGATGCCTCCTCTTACAGCAGAACAAACCAGGGATGGATTATACGACATCATGGGTGATGCTCAAAGAGCAGTCTTTGAAGAAAAGAATGACATCGACTTTTCAATTGAGCTAGGAACCACTGCCAGATTCAGGGTCAATATTTTTAATCAGAATCGGGGCATGGGTGGAGTATTTCGTGTGATCCCAACCAAGATCATGACCATGGAAGAATTATCTCTTCCTCCAGTATTGGCTCAGATCATCAAAAAGGAAAAAGGAATTATTCTTGTAACCGGCCCAACAGGTTCTGGTAAATCAACTACGCTGGCCGCTATGATCAATGAGATCAATTTAACCAGCGAAGGTCATATCCTGACTATTGAAGACCCAATCGAATTTGTCCACAATTCAAAAAAATGTCTGATCAATCAGCGTGAAGTAGGTCCTCACACAAAGAGTTTCAACAATGCTCTTAAGGCTGCACTCCGGGAAGACCCAGATATCATTCTGGTTGGAGAGCTACGAGATCTAGAGACGATTCAGCTTGCACTTACTGCCGCTGAAACTGGTCATCTTGTCTTCGGAACTCTGCACACTTCTAGTGCCCCTAAAACCATGGACAGAATCATCGATGTTTTCCCAGCTAATCAGCAAGGCCAAATTCGAGCCATGTTAGCTGAATCAATGCAGGCAATCGTAACTCAAACGCTCTGTAAGAAAATAGGAGGAGGAAGAGCGGCTGCCTTGGAAATATTAATCGGAAACACCGCCGTCAAGAACTTGATTCGAGAGGGGAAAATTCACCAAATCCCAAGCATGATGCAAACCAACAAGCACATCGGGATGTGTACTATGGAAATGGCTTTAATCGAACTAGTGAATAAAGGCATAATAACAAAAGAAACTGCAATTGAAAAAACCGGTAACCCTGACATGTTTAAAGCAGTAGACATGAATGGAGCTAACGGACTGGGAATGGGAGCATAGCAATGCTGGATATTACGAAATTACTCACTGTCATGAACGAACATGATGCTTCGGATCTTTACATCACAGTAGATAGTCCTCCGGCATACCGGGTTAACGGCGCAGTCAGACCGGCAGGAAACCGATCTTTGACACCTGATGAGACCGAAGAACTCGCTCGTAGTGTGATGAACGATAAGCAACAAACCGAGTTTGAACACAGATCTGAGCTAAACGTGGCTCTTTACTACCCTTCTCTCGGTAGATTTCGAGTCAACATCTTCAAGCAACGTGGTTGCACTGGAATGGTGATCCGCCAGATTAAATCAAAAATAGCTACCTTGGATGATCTTAACCTTCCGCCTGTTCTTAAAGAAGTTTCAATGAGCAAAAGAGGCTTAATGTTGTTTGTGGGAGCAACTGGTTCAGGTAAGTCTACTTCTCTGGCTGGAATGATTGACTACAGAAACACAAACCAAGCTGGCCACATCATCACCGTGGAAGACCCTATTGAATTTGTACATGAGCATAAAAAGTCAATTGTAACCCAAAGAGAAGTCGGCGTTGACACAGATGACTTTCAAAGCGCTCTCAAAAATACTCTAAGGCAAGCTCCCGATGTTATCCTAATTGGTGAGATTAGAGACCAGGAGACTATGGAGGCCGCTATAACCTTTGCCGAAACAGGACATTTGGCCTACGCGACACTCCACTCCAACAACGCTAACCAGGCAATGGAAAGAATAATGAATTTTTTTCCACCTGAAAGGCATAAGCAAATCTACATGCAGCTCAGTCTAAACCTTCGTGGCATAGTCTCTCAGCGACTTATTAGAACAGTAGAAGGTTCACGAGTAGCAGCTGTTGAAATACTCCTAGGCAGCCCAAGGGTTAAAGACCTGATCCACAGAGCGGAAATTGGTGAGCTAAAAGAAGCCATGGAAAAAGGTGCTGGCATTGGAATGCAAACCTTCGACATGCACTTGCTTGAGCTATACAAAGACGGAAAAATATCACTCGACGAAGCTCTGCGTAACGCTGATAGTGCCAACAACCTAAGACTAAAAATCAAGTTGAGTGAAGGAGATGAAAACGAGCCTTCTGATGTAGTAAGTGGTGGTGGCTCAGCTTTTTCTAGCAAAGGAGAGTCAGATAAGAGCGACTCCGACAGCAATGAGTTCAATCTCTCTCTCGAAAGTTAATCGCTAGTCACATCTCTAGCTATTACAAGTTTTACTGTCTGGACAGTCTTACCCAAACATTATAGCCTTTTCTGAACCAAGTTTCAGAGGAGGTCCCTTGAAAAATATTCTAACTAAAATCGCCGATAAAGTCGCAAGCGTCTTTCCAGGGAAACTCTTGAACTTATCCTCAGAGGACGAAAAGCTTTTGGATGAGCTTGGGGCGGGTAGATCTGTAACCAGAGAGCTTGCAATTGCAGTCCTCGTCTCAGAAATTGCACTTTGCGATCACTCCTTTGACAAACGTGAGTACGACTATCTTTTCAGCTACTTCAAAGAACACTTTGGTCTTCAGGACGGAGAAATTAGAAACCTCATTCAACACGGTAGCCTGTTGATGGCAAGTTTACAGACAACCGAACAGTTCGCTCAGCATTTAATGGACACCTCTAATGAAGCAGAAAGAAAAGATTTGCTAAACATGGTAAAGGGGCTGATATCTGTCGATCATTTAGAACACGGCTTCGAACTATATCTTTTCGAAAGACTAGAGCGTTTACTAGGCTTTAAGAAATCTCCTGAAGACTCAAGCGCTCATTAGTGTCTGATAATTTCGACAAGCTGGTTGATGTAATAAGAAAACTCAGGGACCCTGAGACTGGCTGCCCTTGGGACATCAAGCAAAACCACAAATCAATTCGTAAATACTTCATCGAAGAAACCTATGAAGCAGTCGAGGCTATCGACAGAGAGGACGATAAAGAACTCTGCGCTGAACTTGGCGATGTTCTACTACAAATAATGCTACACTCCCAAATTGCAACCGACCGTAAAGCCTTCTCTATAGATGATGTAGTTCAAGGCATTACTGATAAGATGATTCGGAGACATCCTCATGTCTTTGGGGATACGAAGGTTACTGATGCTGAAGAAGTTAAGAAGAATTGGGAAGAAATTAAAAAGCGAGAGAAAGGCGAGGCTAAGTTATCTGGAGCGGCCATACTGAAGGATGTGCCCAGCTCTCTTCCCGCACTTAATCGCTCCTCCCGACTAGGGGATAAAGCTGGTAAACTTGGTTTCGACTGGCCAGACCCCAAAGGGGTTTGGAAAAAAGTAGAAGAAGAATCTAAAGAGCTAAAAGAAGTTTTGAATGAGTGCGACTTCCAACCCAGTGATAAGCTAAAAGAGGAGCTGGAACATGAGATTGGAGACCTACTATTCAGCGTTGCTCAATTATCTCGTTGGCTCAAAGTGAGCCCTGAGGACAGTCTGAGGCAGTGTTGTAATCGCTTCGTGGAGAGGTTCAGCAAGATGGAGGAGTCCCTAGGGGAAAATGCGATTGCGGAGCTCCCGACAGAAGAACTCGAAGAGGCCTGGCAAAAAGCTAAGCTGGCCCTCAAGAGCTAAAAAATGTTTATTCCTGAGTTATTTGCTGCGCTTTCGACCTCTTATTGACCCGATCCAGCCTCTATTGTATATCCGCACCCCTGTAGTGTTTTAATTTTACTCGAAAACTTAGTTCAACATGGCAAATCACAAATCAGCACTTAAACGTATTAGACAAAATGCTAAAAAGAACGCGCGAAATCGCTTCGCCAAGGCTTCTATACGGACTAAGGTAAAAGGCACTCTTGCCGCGCTTGAGGCTGGAAACGTGGATGAAGCGAAATCACTAGCTCGCGAAGCAACCAGGCTGCTTGATAAAGCTGCGATCCAAGGTGTTCTTCACAAGAAGAATGTGAGCAGAAAAATAAGCCGTCTTAATAAGAAAGTCGCTGCAGCTTCCTAAACCAGTCATCGCTTTCATTAGTTTTTAAAGATCACCTTACTACCGCGTACACAAATTGATCTCTTGGCCCCTTGCCCAAATTCGGCGACTCTCCCCATTTTTTTAAGCAGCCTTCCTTCTCCATTCCACACTTTTCAAGCAATTTAATTGAAGCTAAGTTCTCAGTATCACAATAGGCCCAGACTCTTTCCACCGCTGGGTCCTCAAAACCAACCAGTATCATCTTCTTAACTAGCTCAGTTCCAAACCCTTTACCCCAGTAATCAGGACCTATCACATAGCCAATCTCGTAACCAGTCCTCGCTGGTCTGAAAGCAAAACAACCAATAATTGAAGAACTATCTTGCTTAAGCACCAACCAGGTAAAACTGTTCCCAGCATCCCAAGAGATCAGCGTACGCTTAACAAAATCTTCTGCTTCTTTCAGTGAGTTCTTGGTAGGCCAAGAAAGATATTTTGTCGCTTGGGGGTCACCTGCATAAGCCTTCAAAATGTCATTAGATTGGGACACTGTGGGTCGAACAAGTTTAAGCCTGTCTGTAAAAATTTCTTTGGGGGGAGTTGTGAATCTTCTCTCTTGCATCAGGAAACTTATGATCTTTGCCCTAAGTCAAAAGGTCTAGCAGTCAGGCCCACTTTAGACCAGAGTTTCGATTCTACCCAAACATGGCAAAAAAGGAGATCATACAAAGCCCGATCAGCAATAGAATAATGAAAGCAAATTTGCCGTAAAAGGCAAATTCTGGGGGCATTAATGCTAAAAAGTCCATAAAATCTCCAAAGTCTATTGGTCAGCACACCCTGTTATGGTCTATCCCAAGAATTTCGTATACTTA
>CALIEE010000059.1 GCA_938022485.1 uncultured bacterium
CTGAAACCACTTTAAATTCCGGCTTTTTGATATCCGAAAAAGTTGAGTAAATTGTCTTTTAGCCTCGCCCACGCTCGGTTTTATATTGCTTCAACGTACAATAAAAAAACGCCCGATTTAAATGAGGCGCAGTATATGTCACAGTCTCCAAAGCAACGAATCTCTAGAAAAGCTAACAAATGTCTCGAACTCGAGTTTTAGAAAACTACTTCCTTTTAGAGCTACCATCTTTGAAGCGATTCGCCCTACTATGCCTTGGCATTGGCATCTTCGGATTTGGGAACGGCCTGTTTGTTTCTTCCGGTTTAGGACTATCCCCTTGGACTGTGTTTCACATGGGACTCAGTCTTCATTTAGGAGGCACCATCGGTTCTTGGACAGTGGGAGTAAGTATCATTTTACTTTTGCTCTGGATTCCTCTCAAAGAAAAGATCGGTCTAGGCACTATTACAAACGCTCTTGTAGTTGGTCCGACTATCGATTTGGCAATTTTTTTAGTTCCAGAAACGTCTCATCTTGGATGGGGAATCTTCTACTTGATTTTGGGATTGGCCCTTTGTGGGTTTGGGTCAGGCCTCTATATCACCAGAAACCTAAGTGCTGGACCCAGAGATGGCTTAATGACTGCTTTAGGTCGAAGAGGGATCCCTATTTGGATTGCTCGAAACTCATTGGAGGCTACAGCCTTGATTCTAGGTATTATCCTAGGAGGAAAGGCAGGACTTGGAACAGCAGTGTTTGTAATTGGAATTGGACCAAGCGTGCAGTTTTTTCTTAAGCGCTTCGGTGGGCGATATTAGCCGAAAGAAGCTACACTTCTCCGACACGAAAAAATATTACTGACTGGGAAAACACTTGCGGGCTTTACACAGATAAATTAAAAGCCCCTTAGACTACCTAAACTGCACTTAACCTGGCTCACTATGAAATACCTCTTACCTCTAGTTCTATTCGCTGTCGCCTGCGGTGGCTCAGATTCTTTCGAAGAAGCCATCGAAGACTCGGGATTGGATGAAGTAGAAATGGCCGCCAACGAAGAAATCGCTGAAGAGGTTAGTGAAGAAGCCAGTGAAGAAATACTAGAAGAAATAGACGAGACAGTCGAAACCGCAGAGGTTCTCCAGCCCGAAGGAATGCTAGACGAAGACACAGAATCAGACGAGATGACTGATGAGATTCAGGTAGCCGAAGTACTTGTGCCCGAGACTGTATCGATTGATGACAGCCAGCAAGCATCGGATGAGATCGATTCCGGCATTCCCGTTGAAAGCACTGATGAAGAACTAGACGAAGAAGCAAACTCCACTTCTAGCACGACTGAAGTTCAAGAAACCGTAAGAACCTCACTAATTACTGGTAGAACTTTCATGCCTAACTCCAACTCTGGATTTAAATGCCAGACTGCTGAAACCAGAGGAGGACAAACTGTTTGTTTGTTGCCTTACGAATATACCATTCCACCCTTCTACACCAAGACTGACCACCATGGGCATAGCTTCGGTTGTAATATCGGTGGAGATACGTTCGAGAGTTTCACACTCATCGCAGGTGGAACAGAGTATCCAATGTTTCTTGAAACTGAGAATCCATTTGGTCCACAGGAAGGTATTGCTGACTACTTCTGCGCTAACTTTGTAGGAACCCGAGACGGAAATATCGGCAGGACACATGTCAGGCTTACTAATTCCTGGGAGAGCTTTAATGGGAATAGTGTATCAATTAGAATATGCGACCAAAGGCTCTGTGACACCTTGATTCTTAGGTAAGTTCTTGAACAGAGGAACTGCCTGTTCAAGAGTGTCAAAATCTATTACTTTAAATAAGTAGATCAAATTGATAAGATTTGGCTTAAACTCTTATTTAAAACTCCAAGAGAGGTGTCTTTCACTCTCTTCATGACAACTCTATGACGCAAGCCAGCTTTCGAACTACAATTTTGTTGTTAGCTTGGTGCACCCTTAACTTTTTACCCAGATACCTGGAAACCAAATCAGTTTGGTTAACTAACATACCAAAGAGCGCCCAGATATTTTCTCTTCTGGGAAGTTTTGCGGCTAGTTGTTTTGAAATATTCCTGCTTTGGTTGATTACTAAAATCATCTCCAACTTTATCAATGGAAAATGCAAGGCTTTGGCTTACCTTCCTTTCGCTTGCTACTTTGCAGTTATTTTGACGAGTATTTCTATTCATCTAAACACCCAAGTTTTTTTGAATACAAACCAAATTAGAGCTTTCACTACTTTCACCGAAGGTGTTCTAACTCATACCAGTAGCCCGGACCTTATTAAGGCGGTATTACTTCTTGGCTTTGCATCTCTAGTCTCAGCTTTTTACTGTTCCTCTGCAAAGGCTATTTCCTGGTTGCATTGCTCTTACGGGCTTGTGTTCTCTCTAGCCTTAATGATTATATTTTTCTTTTCCATTCCAAGCCAAACACTTCAACCCGGAGAATTTAAAGTTTTCTCTCACTATATCTCAAACCGAAGTACTGCTGGGGTCGCTCTCTTTTGGTCAAAGGCATTATATCCTCGCCTCAATACTCATGATTCGCTGGAGCTCGATCTTACTCCCGTAAAAACACCTAAAGATTTCGCCAATCAAAGTCATCTAAAAGGTAACCAAAAGAATATAATTTTTATTTCAATAGAAGCTCTACGACATGATTATCTAGAAGAGTTCGGTGGTGATTCCAGAGTCCTGCCAACAATAAATAAACTATCCAAAGAAGGCATCTCATTTGAACAAGCCCGTTCCTTAAGTAATGAATCCTCCTATAGCAAAGTAACTGCTCTCACGGGAACCTTTGCCTTAAAAGATCATTACCGAGACACCTTCAGTATAGTCGACTATCCAAACACGCCAATTTATGAGCTACTAAAAGAGTTCGGATATAGTGTTGCTTACTTTTCTTCTTCCTCGGATAAGTGGCAGAATGTCATAAATGCAACTGGCTCTGAAGCACTTGATTTAGCTTTTTACGCCGAAGAATTGAGCGAGTTGGAACGAAAAGAGCTGCTTCCTCACAATTCTCCGATATCAGTTCATACGCCTGCTGTAAGAGATTACTTAACGGCCCTGGGGTTAAATAAATGGGTTCAAACTATCTCAGGCACAAATAAACCTTTTTTCGGTTTTATCTATGTCGACAGTTCACATTTTCCCTTCGAACTACCCAACTGGGCCAATAGCGAGATCTTTCAACCATATAGATTGACCGACATAGAAAAACTTTCCACTTCATTTTTATCCTACCACAGCACACTAATTCCTAGGATGAAGAATCGTCATCGCAACAGCTTAAACTTTATTGATGGTTTAGTTGATAAAATACTAATCAATTTGAAAGAACTTGGGATAGATCGTGACACTATAATATTGGTCTCAGGAGATCATGGTGAAGCTTTTGGAGAGCACGGAATAGTCAATCATGCAGGCAAATTATATGATGAAACTCTGAGAGTGCCTTTAATTTTCTGGAATGTTCCAGCACAGTTTAAAAATTTTGATATCACAAAACCTACTTCTCATCTGGATATTGCTCCTACAATTCTCTCCATACTCAATCTGCCCGAATACCCCGGCTATCAGGGAACTACGATATTACGCAATTCCCCTCTTACCATACCTACCTTTCCAATATTCTTTACTGTTCAAAGCTTTGCCCATCAAGAAGCAGTAATTTTTTGGCCATACAAGCTTGTCTTCGATCACAAAAATCTCACTCGAGAATTATTCAATATCGAGATAGATCCTTTAGAACAAAACAACATTTGGGAGGAAAATTCTCACGTAGGCTTATGCCTTGACTCTGCTCTCAAAAGACATAGAAACCTGCAGCTGAGTTATTATCAAGGAGATCCGGTTATTAGAAAACAATTTTTTCCGCCGAGAAACTTTGCTATCAGTGAGTTAGGAACCGAGCACTGCAAGACAAGCTTCCCTGTCCCGAGTGTCCCCAATCAAATGTAGTTTAGTAATCAAGGAAAGTTCTATGAATTTCACCAAACTAATTCGAATAGTCTTTGTGGTAGCTCTTGCTTTCCCAATGCCAGTGGTGGCTCGGGAGAAGGCTTGTGTAGTTAATCCCCCCAGCTGGGATAAAAAAGTGACACTTAGTTTGAAAGGTTCTTCCCTTCACAAGGCTTCAAAACCTCTATTCGACCAAAGTAATTTAAATTTCGTAGGTTTCGGTGTTGAGGATAAAACAATTAACCTAGAAATCGAAAACAAAACTCTCAAGTCCGTGATAGAGAAACTAGAAGCCGATCAAAAAATAAAGTTTATTCAAAATGGGAACGTATTGGCGGCCTATCCTAGCAACAAAGCTTACTTGTATAGAATACCTAGGTCGAAAAATTATCAAGGTAAATGTATAAGTATCGATTTCCTAGAAACCAAACTATCAAATGTTCTTCGGATAATTGAAAGCTTATCAAAAAAGACTTTTAACGATTTCCCTCCAAGTCTTGTTAAAAACAAAAAAGTAACAATCCGGCTGATTAACGTTCCTTGGGACCAAGCTTTAGACCTAAGTCTGATGCAGCATAATTTACAAGCTAAGGTTAAGGGAGATTCAATAGCAATCGAAGAATACCCTGCTATCGCAAAACCAGCTCCTTGGAATTCTCTAAGTGGTGATTAGTTGACAATCCAAACCAATCCACCAGCGCATTTTAGGGTAAAACTAGAGGCTAGAGTTTCACTAATTTTACTAGAGCCCTTTCTACTTTTAACTTTTAGCCTCGCCCTCTGCTGAAGTTACTTTATAGAGCCTCTGCGGATTACCCTTGTAGTCAACGGAAGATTCAATCAGTTCAAATCCAGGCAAAGATTGATCAGAACTAAAGTTATCAAAAAAAGGATAGCCTTTGAGATGAGACTCCTCAATCAGTAGATAATCCGCCAAATTGAGTTTTATATACTTTACCAAACTCTGGTAATCAGAAAACGGTATGGGAAGAATTTTTGCGCCTACAAAATGAGCAAGATATTTTTTTCTAGCAATAACTTTCGTTATCCCTTTTGAAAAATCCGGCTGAGCTTCGATACTGGCAATTAGCTGATCATAGTCCTCAGCTCGATACTCTCCATTTACTTCGTCGGGATTCAAATACATTGAACGGAGAGGAAACGTATTAACTCCTATCATTCCAACAC
>CALIEE010000060.1 GCA_938022485.1 uncultured bacterium
CAACAAAATAAAGGAAAGGGCCAATACCTTAAAGGTAGGATGCTCCTCTATAAAGTCACTTATCGACTTGGCGAAAAAGAGCATTACAAAAATTGCAATAACAACTGCAATAACCATAACACTCAAACTCTCCGCCATCCCTACTGCTGTAATCACAGAATCGAGAGAAAAGACTAAATCCAAAATTATAATCTGTATTATCGCACCCCAGAATGATTTCGGAGCAGCTTCCACCCCTTCATTCTCTAACTTAACACTCTCCATCTTATCGTGAATTTCATGGGTAGACTTACCTATTAGAAATAAACCCCCGACTAGAAGAATCAAGTCTCTACCAGACAACTCATGTCCAAATATGGAGAATAGTGGATCAGTCAACAGCATGATCCAGCTGATTGCAAAAAGAAGGGCTACCCGCATGATCATCGCCAACAGTAGACCAATTGTTCTTACTTTAGCCTGCAGCTCCTTTGGTAGCTTGGCTACTACAATGGCAATAAAAATTACATTGTCGATACCAAGTATAATTTCCAATCCCGTCAGGGTAAGAAGAGCAATTAAGTTCTCCGAAGATAGCAATTCCATTATGTGAGCCGTGGAGGTTGAAAGAGTTATTAAATTAAGCTTGTTGTTCTGCCGAAAGAATAGTGAAAAATTTAGCTAATGCCAATAGGGAAGGAACATAGCTAAACGCTATTTATCTCTAGAATATTAGGATAAAGACTATCTAAAACCCACTGCCTGTTTAAGCTTACCAAAAAAACCTCTACTCGCGCGCTTTCTTTCCCCTCGTTTGAAGGGAATTATCTCTTGGCAAAGGTCCTTAATCCCGCTTCGAATATGTTCTTCCGCAAGGTCATAGAAAGTTTTTCCCGGAGCTCCCCATTTTCGTCCTTTTTCCGAAAACTGAATTGTATGAAGAGACATACTTTCAGGAAACAAACCGCTATCATCACATTCATCTGAAACATCCGAAGGCTCTAAGAGTCTTGAGGAATAGCCATTCATAACCATCCTCCACTTTGAAAAATCAAATTCATTAGCGTCATCAGACTCTCGAGTAAGTCTTCTTAAGCTGTCGATCGACCTCTTCAAGGTCAAGGCATCATCATCAACAACCAAAACAACTTGTTGGCACAATGGAAGAGTTGCAAAATGAGAGACTCCCCAAGAGCGCCCTAAATCAACGAGGACAATATCAAAATTATCCTGCAAAAGAGGAACCACACTTTCGATAAAAGCCTGTGAACTCGGCGCCCCTTCTAAAACATCAGCTTTAAAGTGGAAACTTTCATGGTAATTTGCTGGTTGCCCAATGATTGAAATAGATCTTTCGGAACCTTCAACTGAGGCCATACACTCTGAGAGACGGTAAACAGGAACCTGACCTTGCCTAAGTAACTCAGACACTAGAGAGCGTTTCCCGACACTAACTCTCGCCCAGTCAGTTAGGTGCGGATTAATATCATCAAGATCCAGAATGCAAACTGATAGCTCATGATCAGCCCAACAAGCGGCAAGAGAAGCTGTTAAAGTGGAAGAGCCAACCCCTCCTTTCATTTGGGCCACCGCAATTACTCCATCATTGGTGGAGCCTGAGGCTTTTGTTATTTGCTGATTATCAAGAACGAAGCTGGCAATGTTAGCAATATCTGCTATCGGCATAACTTTCACGCCTAAAACTCGGCGCAACCTAACCGCCTCCAGTGCGTAAATATCATTTTGCAGAACTACGCCAACTCCAGAGCGAGGAAATCTAATTTGAACCCTCTCTACCACATCTTCACAGTCTTCAAAGCAACCTGGACCGACCAAAACTGCCTCGGGAACAAACTTTAGACTGACATCCTCAATCACGTCCACCATGCAACTTTGCAGCCTTACCCTACGCAAGCCGGATTGTTTAATAGCTTCATCAACTCGAGACTCTAGAGCGTTCAGCAGTTCTTCAGTTGTGTCGACAACTAGGATTTCCATGAATAAATACTTATCGATCCCTCATCCAAGAGAAAAA
This sequence comes from uncultured bacterium, assembly GCA_938022485.1. Taxonomy (GTDB): domain Bacteria; phylum Bdellovibrionota_C; class UBA2361; order SZUA-149; family CALKYB01; genus CALKYB01. The sequence continues at coordinate 2,015 of CALIEE010000060.1, forward strand.
TTAAATTAAGTGGCTATAGAGTATTAGATGACCGGAAACAGCAAAGGTCTCTACCAGAGAAACAAAAACCCCCAACTTCTATGCTTCTTATAATTTGGCTAGACTTAGCTCTTTAATAAGTCTTTTGAGGTCTTCAAGCACAAAAGGTTTCTGCAAAAAAGCATCTGCTCCTTGCATTTTAGCCCACTCTCCGGCCTCGTTAACATCCTCTGAGGAAACAATGATCACCGGGGTCTCTGGCTCTAATCTTTTTACTTCTCTACAAATTTGGAAGCCATCCCCAACAGAATTGCCATCACTATCCAATAACCGCAGGTCAAGTAGCACCATTTCTGGTGTTACTTCAGAGAGAATCTGAGAGACGCTTCGAGGAAGATTATGAAAAACTCGCGCCTCGTAGCCTAAAGAAGAAACAATACCTGCCAAAACAGCAGATTGTGTCGGGGAGTCTTCTATAATTAAAATATTTTTAGCCTTCATAGCACTAGAGCTGGGATGTATAAAGAAAAGTTGTTAATAAAAAAACAATAATTATAACAGTACCAGCAAGAAAACCACTAATGTTTGAACCAAGGTCTAGTTTGATTTGACGAACTGCTTCTTGCTCTCTTACTAGAACATCTAGATACTGGCCACCTTGCTCAGCATCAGCATACCAACTGGACATTGCACTACTCATTCGCTTTACAGCTGGGTCCGTAATTTGAAAATTTAACTTATCCATTGCTTCAATAAACTGTCCATTAGATCTGAAAGAAAATAGACTCGACAATAGGGCGCCTGCAAAAATTCCTTTTCTACCTTCAGGCATAGCCTCAACAACATCGTAGACAACATGGCTTACCGATTCATCAGGACGAGCTCGAAGCATCAAGAGCATAGAAGCCAATCCAACCTCATCTTGAATCTTCTTAGAAGCAGACCTTTTCCAATATTCGATCACTCTCCTTGGCACTATAACTGCCAAAAAAAGGCTTAGTACAGTTACCGCAATCGCATTCATTGGCAAATACAAAGCCCAAACCAATGCAGACACTGTTAAAGCGATAAGAACTAAAACACTCTGGGAAAACCAAATTAAAGTGGAGAGCTCCTCTTCATCCTGTATAGAACAAAGCTCCTTAAAATAGCTTCGCGCTATTTGAAAATAGCTCAACTTAGCTTTGTTAAAAAAACGATTTTTCTCCGCTAGCCTTTCGGCATGAATATCTAGCACTAGCCAAAGCAACAAACAGGAGACTGCTACAATCAAAAATATAGCCATTAATCCCCTCCTACAATTCTATCTGCAAACCCTGTGGAGACCAATACTCCAAAAAGCTGAAGCACAAAACATAGCTCTAGTACTGGCTTAGGAAGTAAGCCATCACTGTTAAGAATAACAAAAATGTTTATAGCTAAACATATCAAGCCAAATATCCATACTGCTCGATACCATGCCCGTCTCAACTCAACTCTCTTGTCAAAATTTTCTAAGGAAGACTTCAACAATCTGGAGATCTTAGTTACTCCTTTTTGTTGCAAATCATAGACTCCGGTCATTATAAAAATAGAGCTAGCAAAAACACTAGATTCTTTACCCATTATCCTTGCAGATAATCCAGCTATTGAGCTTTTTAAATTTCCGCGGCTAGATGCTCGATCCAATTCAGTTCTCAAAACACCCTCTGGCGCACGCTCTAAGACAAACTCAAAAGCACTATTTAGCTTTTGCCCCTCGATCACACACATTTCAAGTCCCGAGACAAACCCACTGAGATGTTGATTGAAAGCAATTCTTCTCTCGATACTCAAATAAGCAACTAGCCTAAATAAAAAAAAGTATAAGCTACAAAAAAACACGCCTATACCACTTAATGCTCCCCATAAGGCAAAGAACACCAAGGATAGGAACAAGGAGATAAAGAAAGATGCAGGATAAAAGAAATGAGAAAATACACTGAGTCCAGCCCGATCAAGCCTAATATCACTACCAATATGTGAGGCATCTTTCGGCATCCAATACTTAGCAATTCTCCTCAACATGAGATTACTAGATTTACCCTCACTTAATGTTCTAACGTTGAGGAGATATAAGCGTTCTGATTCAGTCACCTTAGCCACCTGGAACTAATTCTATATTGTAATCTAACATCAGTTTCTTCTGAAGTGAGCTATCAATCGAATCTACTTCCCATTCTCTATTTTGATTAGCTCTTCCTGTGAAACTAACCAAACGTTCCAAGGAAAACTTTCCATCTACACTCGGCGATACCTCGACTACTTCCCTTAGAACAGGCTCATCATTTTCGAGATCTGTTACTAAAACAAGAGAAACAGATCTTGATATTCTTCGAACAACACTCTGTTCTGAAGAGAGGTCGCTTCTCATTACAAAATCACAGAACTTCCAAAGCCCTAGTTCAGCAGATTCCGCATTGATCGTCGTCACGCAGCCTTTCAAGCCTTGCTCCATAACAGAAAGAAAAGCCGCTGCTTCAGAGCCACGCAGCGCATCCAGCATAATTCTATGAGGAGCTCTGAACAGAGCAAAAGACAGCAAGTTTCCAGCCTCAGACTCACTGTAGCCGTTATCAAAAACAAGTTTTTCTAGTTGCGGGCTTGAAACTTTTACTTCTGATAATTCTTCTATTGTCACAAGCCTTTCATCAGATGGAGCAGAGTTCATCAAAGCCCCAGCTAACTTGGTTCTTCCGCTACCGGCAGGACCGACTATCAAAATATTCTCAGCTGCAGTTGCACTGACTTCAGTAAGCCATGAGGCAAGAATGGCAGGCAGAAACTTCACTCGTAACAAATCATAAAAGGACAGTTGAACTGGGCGAGGAATCCTTAAACACAGCTTAGGATCTCTGTAAGCAAAAAAGCTATCCGCTGAAACGCTAGTTAGAACTCGCCGCTTTTCGTCTACCAGAAATA
>CALIEE010000061.1 GCA_938022485.1 uncultured bacterium
TAACTCTTTGGTTAGTTTTAGTGAGCTACTTGGTAGAGGAAAATTAGCGTTTTTTTGCTCATTGCTGCTGCTTTGGCTTGGTTTTTCCTTAGACTCAAGGGTCACTGAGGATATTGAAAAAGCCAGCCTGGTAAAGGTCGGTGTCATTCAAGGAAATTTAGACCCTTTCCAGAAAGGCGATCAAAATGAACTGAATGAGAACTTGAAGATTTATCAGGGTCTTTCTGAAAGTGCGGCTAGGGCAGGGGCTGACTTTTTGGTATGGCCAGAGTCGGTAGTAAATAGTTGGGCACCTGTAGAGATTAAGTCTGTAGCTGGAACTAGGTTTGACCCTTACCCTCAGCATTCAGCGCCCTTACTTTATGGTGGTCTTAGTTTTGAAAAACGCTCGAAGGAGGAGCACAGAATAGTTAGTGAAGGTGTTTCCAGTGCCGCAATTAAAAAGAGGCTTAGGTATAAAAGTTATAATTCGGCTTTTCTGCTTGATCGAGGTGGCCGTGTAGGGGGAATCTATCACAAAAGAGTCCTAATGCCCTTTGGTGAGTACTTGCCGTTTCGGGATATTTGGCCAGAAGTGAGAGAGCTCAGTCCTATGAGTGGAGACTTTATGCCCGGCTCCGCTGCTGCCGCGTTCGATGTGGATTTGCCCGGCAAGGAATTTAAAGTCGCACCACTTATTTGTTATGAGGATATGGTTCCCTCCGTAGCTCGAGAAGCCGTCAGGAAGGGTGCTCAGCTTTTAGTGAACATGAGTAACGATGCCTGGTATGGAGAAAGTGTGGCCTCCAGACAACATCATCTTCTTGCGATGTGGAGAGCGATAGAACTCAGGAGAGCCCTAGTTCGTGTGACTAACACCGGGTTCACTGCTGTTGTTTCTCCTCGAGGCCAGACAACCCGAGCTTTGAAAGATTTTACTGAGGACTTCATGGTAGAGGAGGTACCTCTTCTTAACCGCCAAACGCTATTTAGTAAGTTTGGTGATTTGCCGCAGTTAAGTTTAGCCTTTTTGGGCCTAGTTTTAGTTATTTACTGGAGAATCTCTCCTGTGGATAAACGTCCAAGGAAGATGCTTTCCGGTCAAAAAGCAGATCATTAGTTGTAGCACTAAGATTAGTAAAATAATCGATTTTTTACGGTGCTTCGTTTTTTAGTGTACGCTAAGATTCTCACTGTAAGTAGACGTAAAGCTTTAACCCTAATTACCCAAGCGATTCATGTATAAAGTCAGCCTATTTAGCCTAGCTCTAGTTTTTTTGTTTGCAACTGGATGTCACCCGACTCCTGGTCCAGATAAGAGTTTGGTAGGTGGGGTTTTGGGTGCCGGTTGGGGAGCTGGAGCGGGGGCGGTTATTGGGCACCAGACTGGTGCTGCTGGTCCAGGAGCTGCAATTGGCAGTGGAATAGGGTTTGCTAGTGGCCTAGTGCAGGGAATTGGTCTTGATATTTCTGAAGGAACGGAGCTCGAGCAAGAGCGAGAGCTTGATGCACTTAGAGTTCGGGTAGCTACTAATGAGCGTGCTTTGATCGGTATTCAGCGAGAGCTTGATAATCGAGATCGTAAGCTTAAACTTACCGGGGCAAGTAGTGGTAACGCCATTTTCTTTGATTCTGGAAGAGCGTCACTTCGAAGTGGATCCGTTGCTCACCTTCAAAGGCTGGCTGATTCAATTAAGTTAAATCCTTATGTCGGCTCTGTCAGAATTTTTGGACATGCAGACGACGCTGGAAGCAAAGAAATGAACCAGCGCCTTAGTGAGGCTCGCGCCTTAACAGTCTCTACATTTCTCGCTAGCTATGGAGTACCCGCTGATCGGATTCAGACAGTGGGCCTTGGGGCTAGCCGTCCTGTGACCTCAAATCGCACTGGAGCTGGTCGTCAGCTCAACAGACGTGCCGAAATTGTATTAGAGAAGTAAATTTTTCTTATACTTGCGACTTACCGGGTCGTAATTCCGTCTAATTAGACTGGATTGTTGCATTTTGAGTGGACCGTAAGTCACCTCACCCGGTATAATAGCATAATGAAAAAAGCCCTGGTTTTAGCCGTTTTCTCCCTTTTCTTAGTAGTTTTATCTGATACAGCTTTAGCTCAGCAGAAATCAGCAGTCGATATGTCGGATGGGCAACCGTTCAACGCTGCCAAAGTTCGCGAGATGAGGTCCGCTGCTCAGAGGTTTATGTCCGGTGGACATTCTTCAAAGGTCTCGTTGACAGTTCGTATCGGAGGTAGGGACCGACAGTTCAAACTAGAGCCACATGACATTAGAGCTGAAGGTTACCGGGCAACAATTTCATCTGACCGCGGAGCAGTAGCTGACAAAAGTAAGGTGCTCCTATTTAAGGACGATTCTGCTGGGGAAGATTTTCTCAGGTTTGCTATGATTGAGTCTCCTGATGGCTCCGAAGTTATGCGGGGCTTTCTTCGGGAGGGTGGTGCTTATTACTCTCTTAACTCTGACAGTACCGGCAAAGAAGATTTCATGGTTATGAATCAACTCGAAGAAGAGGAGGTTCAGGGCTTACTAAGGGAGTGTGGAGTTGAGGTTAGTGCTGCAAGGGTAGCAGATTCCTTGAATTTTGCCGCAGTCTCAACTGGTAGCACAGGCGTACTTCGAGAACTGGAAATTGCTACGGAGGCAGATTTTGAATACGTTAGCTCTCTCTCTTCTGCAGCTTCAGCTAATGCCGAGATACTAGCAATTTTAAACTCTGTAGATGGTATTTACCAGTCTCAGCTTGGAATTACTTTGAGTGTCACTTTTCAAAACACTTGGACAGTTTCCAACGATCCTTATACCAGCTCAGATGCAGGTACGTTGTTGAACCAATTTTTAAGTTTTTGGAATTCTAATTTTTCAACCAATGGTTTTGACGTTGCAACCTTATTTACTGGTCGAGAGTTGGATGGTTCAACTGCCGGTATCGCTTTTCTGGATGCCGCTTGTTCTCGTTTTTCGTATGGATTGGTTCAGCAGTTTTCGAGAGGACTAGCAGTGCCAGTTACAGCCCATGAAATAGGGCATAATCTAGGTGCTGATCATGATGTATGTGGTTTTAACGATGATTATGTGATGTGCCCTAGTCTAAGAGGTTCGGCTAATACTTTCTCAACTCGTTCTATCAATCAAATTGATAGTTTCATTGATTCGGTATCCTGTTTAAGTCCCGTTGATGGTGGAGATAATGGCGGAGGAACAGGAGTCGACGGAGGTGGGGGAAGCGGAATGCCACCTGTGATTGGAAGTATTGGAGATAGAAGTGTTGCAGAGGGTTCAAACCTTAGTTTTACCGTTTCTGTGTCTGACCCAGACAGTTCCACGGTGACACTTAGAGCTTCATCTTTACCACAAGGTGCTACATTTTCTAGCGGACGATTCAGCTGGACTCCAGGCTTTGGAACTGTTGATGGTACTGGCTCCTCAGTTTTTTCTGTTTTATTTACCGCAACAGATAGCACCGGTCTTCGCGATACTGAGACTGTTGATATAACAGTTAGAAACACAAACAGAGCCCCGGTCTTTTCTAATCCTTCTATCCCTCAACTTAGAGTAGGACAGATGAGTAATATTGCGGTCCGCGCCACAGACCTTGATGGAGATGCTGTTTCCTATACGGCCTCTTTACCACTGGGAGCTTCAATCAACTCTCAAACTGGTGTTATCAGCTGGAGGCCTTCAGCGAGCCAAACCGGAAGTTTTTCAATCGTAGTGACTGCTCGAGATCAATTTGGTGCAGCTGAGACAATTCGAATAAATTTCACTGTATTGCCAGGAAACGTTAGTAATCCACCTGATACACCGAACGATCTAACAGCTGGTGATATTGATGGTGATGGCCGAGCTGAGCTACTACTTCACAGAGCCTCAAGTGGCCAAGGCATATCTGCCCAAGCTACTGGTTCAGAGGTGCAGTTCTTTGACTTCGCCTCAGCTTCTGAGGTTCCTTTGATGGGAGATTTCAACGGCGATAACTTTTCTGATTTAGCCCGCTATAACCCTGCAGATGGGATATGGAGAATTCAGTTTTCTAATACTGGAGCCACAACTGTCTTGAATTTGGGAGGCGGTGCAGTATTGCCTTTTACTGGTGACTTCGATGGCGACCAAAGGGATGACGTTGGGGTTTTTGATCCTGTTAGGGGTGTGCTCGCTTATCTGTCCAGTGAAACTGGTGATGTTGTAAGTGAAGATCTTGGGCAGAGAGGAGATATTCCAGTTCCATGTGATTATGATGGAGACGGTAGGGATGATCTAGCGGTGTTTAACCCTGCTTCTGGTACATGGAGTAGTTTAAGAGCCAACGGCTCAGTGCAGGAAATCCAGCTGGGACTATTTGAAGACATTCCAGTTCCAGGGGACTTTAATGGTGACGGAAGTTGTCAGAGAGCTGTTTGGCGCCCAGCTTCTGGAAACTGGTTTATCGAGGGACAAGATCCAATTCAGTTTGGGTTGGGTGGAGATGTTCCCATGGTTTTCGATTCTGACGGAGATGGTCGAAACGAAAGGGTAGTTTATAGACCAGCGTCTGGAAATTGGTTTTTCGAGGATGGCGGACTTGTTCAATTTGGTTTGTCCTTTGACGTGCCGGTTTATGCGTCTTCGCTTTATTACAATCTTAGAAATACTAATCGTGGTTCATGGGATGACCTGGCTTCAAACAGAAATGTTGCCAGTATCTTTTCTTCAGTGCTTGGGGTTATTGGTGACGTAGGTCCTTCGGGGACGAGCTTTGCTCCATTTGGAGCTCCTTTTGGTTCAGAAATTGTTTCCGGGGACTATGACGGAGATGGTGTTCAGGATGATGCTCTTTTCCAAGGCGGGGTTTGGACCCTCAATCTTTCAGGTGGTCAGGTAGATGTAAGATTCTGGGGACAGCCCGGTGATATACCAGTCTCAGGGGACTTTGATGGCGATGGAATAACGGATCTTGCAGTTTGGAGACCAGCTGATGGTGGTTGGTATGTTATTCGTTCAAGAAATGGCGCTTTTAGTTTTTATTCTTGGGGTTTGAATGGTGATATCCCAGTTGCTGCAGATTTTAATGGTGATGGTTGGACAGACCCTGCGGTTTGGAGGCCTTCCTCTGGAACATGGTTTGTTATGGACGCTCGTTCAGCTCTTCCAGTTCAAACTGTTCAGTGGGGTCTTCCAGGTGATATTCCTAGAATTGCAGATTTTGATCGAGATGGTCGAGCTGATATGTCTGTTTGGCGACCGTCCTCTGGAACATGGTTTGTTTTAAATTCGGCCGGTGGAATTGATTCTGCGCAGTGGGGCTTACAAGGCGATTTGCCTGTTCCCGGAAGGTTTGTTTCTCCAAGTTTCACGAACTACGCCGTATATCGCCCAACAGATGGAAACGTTTATGTTCTTTCAAGAGCGGGTGAAGTGAGGATATTTAACAGTGGAATTATTGGTGGAGAGCTAGTGCAAACAGTTGGAAGAAACTAGCGGTTCTACTCCAGCTCTACTTGTTTACTCTAGATAATACCTCGAAAGCGTTTCTAGCGATGTTTGGTATCTTACTTCTTGGCCCAGTGTAGCCAGCTTCATTGGTAGATATTGTCTGATCTAGAACTGCTCCCAGCTTAGTCGAAAATTCTTCGCCGTTACTAGCTGAAAGAGTAGCACTGGGAATACCAGCACTACCTCTGCTAATTTCCACATCAATGCTCCCAGGCTTATCAACTGATGCTGATAGCTCTACGGTATGACCTTCTAGCTGAAACTTTGTGCTGATTTTCGCTAATTTTCCATTCTTTGTTTGGCTCCGGTAACTCAAATTTTCAACGTTAGTAGCGTTTTTTCTATATTCGTACCCAGCTTTTTGTAGCTCCGTGAATGCTGCCTCACCTAGTCCTCTCATAGGAACACGTTCTGTTCCAAGCTGAGGGTTTAGGATTTCTTTTGCTAGTGTTTGGCCTAAGTCGTTTGAATTTGCAGGATTGATATCTAATGAGAAACAGTTATGGTTTTCTGGAGTTGCTAGTTGAACTCGGACGCCTCTCTCCGGGAGAACTTCGAAGCTGAGGGCATGGTCGAGATTTTTAGCACTTGCACCTATATTATAAACTAACTTTTGATTATTGCCTTCAATACCTTGAACTTTTTGAAAGGGCTCTGCCATTTTCGGGGTAAGTAGGGTCGTGAACTTGGCTATTCCTTCTAGTTTTTCTGGAGCATTGGTATTGCAGTCGTGTTTAGTCTGCTCGGCGTTTTGTAGATCACTTGCAATTGCTGCATTTACTGGTGAGTTACCCATTGTATTAACCCTATATAGTGAAACCCTCTTTACTCTATTTGTTATGGGTGAACTGGTTCAACTAGTCGCATCCAAAGTAGATTTAATTCTGGCCTTAAATGCTTGAAATAACAGGCAGAACTAATTTTTTGAAAGTTGCTTGTGTTTGAAGCCAAGCAGTACACCTACTCCGCTCCAAGCGAAGGCCACGGGAAGAACGATAAAGGCTAGGCTGGAGGTTGCTACCGAAGAGCTAACGAAGGCGTATAACTTAGAGCTTGCCGCGTCAGCTCCACGGTCTAGAACAGTATCCATGAAGTTTTTAGCCTTATACTTTTCTTCTCGGGATATTACGGTGAATAGGATTTCTTTGGAGGGCTTAGCGATACCGTAAGCTAGGCCTCTTTGGGTAACCTGAAGACAAAAAGCAACAATTAAAGACGGGTAGAGAGTCAGTGATAAGAACCCTGCCCCTAGTACTATAGGAAGTATGCTTAGTGCGAAAGGTAAACCAATTTTTCTGATTATAATTGCAGTCAAATAGCCTTGAAATGCAAAGGAAATAATTTGAGTGACAAAGTTCTCCCAAGCGAAGATGGCAGTTCTTTTATCAATATCTGGCTCTACAGTAGCTACTATATCCAGAACCTGCAGATAAACCATTGTAGAGCAGAACTTGCCGAGAAGCATAAAGCAAGCAAAGAGTAGAAGATATTTATTGGCTAGAACTTGTTTTAGCCCAGCGAAAATAGAACCATCTGCTTTTGATTCGGTTGTTTGCTCAGTTTTACTTTGTTCTTTGTTTAGTCTGTGGACTAAAATTAGGAAAACTTCTAGGAGAAGAACTGCCACTAGTAGAAGAGCTGCTGTGCTAAATTTTGAGGCCAGTAATCCTGTCGCTAAAGAAGATAGCAAGGCTCCAAGAGAGCCACCGGCGGTGATGATTCCGAAGAACTTTTTAGAGCTTTCCGAGTTATAGATGTCGGCCATCAAGGACCAAAACAAGGATATATTAAATGCTCCAAACACGCTGACTAGAACGTAGAGTGATCCAGCAAGCCAGCGCGGGATTTCAGGAGATGTATAGATAAAATAAGCAACAGCCAGAATTAGAGCTGAAAAAGACCTAAAGACTACAGAGAATAGCTGACCTCTGCTGAGGTTAGAGGAGAGCCAGCCAAAGGCTGGAACGAGTCCTAGCATTATTAGGAACACAGTTAGGAAAAGTTGGTCGACATCTCCGTAGACAGTTCCCATCGTTTCCCGAAGTGGTCGTAGGATGTAGTAGGAGGATAGGAGAAAAAAGAAGGCCAGGAAGGACTGAACCAACTTTTTATTTCCTAGCATTGTTTCCAGTTTGTTTATCAGTTTTATTTCTCAGTGGAGAGTCAGCTGAAATTATAGCTTTATCCGCCAACAGTCATGGCTTTTTGGGGCCGGGACTTGCCAAGTGCGAAGGCCACTCTCTCTGTAATTCCGTCAGCATCGTAGCCACAGATTTTGTAAAGTTCTTCCTGAGTCCCATGTTCGATGAATTTGTCCGGAATACCCAGTCGTATTATTTGTTTGTTACCAACTAGTTCTTCGTCGCAAAGTAGCTCTATCACTTCAGATCCAAAACCACCTTTAGTGCAACCGTCTTCGACCGTTACAATTAAAGAATGTGAAGAAGCCAGCTTAGCGATCAAGTCAGCATCTAGGGGTTTAATGAACCGACTATTAACCACTGTGCATTCTACACCGTATTCAGAAGCTAGTTTTTCGGCAGCTTCTCTGGCGAATTTGACCGTTACTCCAATTGCTAGAAGTAGAACTTGCTCATTCTCAGCATCAGCATGTCTTAGAACTTCAGCCTTACCGATTATTAGTTTTTTAGGTTCTCTGGAAAGGTCTGCTCCAGTTCCACTACCTCGAGGATAGCGAAAAGCAATTGGCCCTTCTTCGTAGTCTGCCGCCGTGAACATCATATCTCTGAGTTCAGCTTCGTCTTTAGGTGCCATAATCACCATATTAGGGAGAGGCCTTAAGAAACTGATGTCGAAAACTCCGTGGTGGGTGGGACCGTCCGCCCCTACCAACCCAGCTCGGTCCATTGCAAAGACTACAGGTAGGTTTTGTATACAAACGTCATGAAGTACTTGGTCAAAGCCACGTTGCAGGAAGGTAGAGTAAATTGTGCAAAATGGTTTCATTCCTTCGCAAGCTAGGCCAGCGGCGAAGGTGACGGCATGTTGCTCTGCAATTCCAGCATCGAAATAACGGTCAGGCATTTCTTCAGAAAGTTTTAAAAGACCTGTACCATGAGGCATCGCAGCTGTCACACCAACGACTCTTGGGTCTTTGCCGCAAAGCTCTACCATTGTATCGCCGAAGACTCCGGTGTAGGAAGGTGCAGAAGCAGGCTTGCCACTTTTCTTAACCTCTCCCTCAGAGGGATCGAAAGGTCCTACTCCATGCCATTTAACTGGGTCTCCCTCAGCCGGTAAAAATCCTTTACCTTTTAAAGTTCGGGCATGGATCAGAACAGGACCATCTTGGTCACAGGCGCGCTCAAGTGCTTCAACCACTTGCACCACATTGTGACCGTCAATTGGCCCCATGTATTTGTAGCCAAAACTTTCAAAAAGCATGGCAGGCGTCGAGAGAAATCCTTTTGCCGCCTCTTCTGCCCGGTCTAAGGCTCTGTAGAAAGAGTGGGGAACAAGGCCTTTTTCATGGAGGTTTTTGAAGTGTTTTCTCACGTAAGTGGAGCGAGGTCCTGTGACCGTTTTTGAAAAAGCCCAGCTTAGCGCACCAACGTTAGGTGCGATCGACATTTCATTGTCGTTCAAGATTACAATAAGATTTCGATGAAGTTGTCCCGAATGGTTAAGAGCTTCAAAAGCCATTCCGGCGGTCATTGCCCCATCACCTATCACTGCGACAACTTTCCGGTCTTTTCTTCCAGGGTATTCGTGAAAAGAAGCTTCAAGCATTCCGAAGGCAGCTGAAATACTTGTTCCGGCGTGAGCAACACCAAAGTTATCATAGTTACTTTCTTGGCGACTTGGAAAACCAGAGATCCCACCGAGCTTTCTAACCTTGGCAAGCGACTTTCTTCTGCCGGTAATTATTTTATGGATGTAGGCTTGATGCCCAGTGTCCCAAACTATTCTATCTTCAGGAGTATTTAAAACCCAGTGCAGAGCCACAGTTAATTCAACTGCGCCTAAACTTGAGGCAAAGTGCCCACCAATCTGACTTAATATGTCTACGAGTTCGTCTCTTAGCTCAGTACAGAGGCCACTCAGTTCGTCTTTGGATAGTTTTCTAAGGTCTTCTGGAGAATTAATGCTATCCAGTAAGGGCCGCTGTTGCTGATTCATTCTTTGCTTTCTGTGAGAGAAGAGTTTTAATGCATCAAAATAATATGATTAGAGGTTTGATATGTCAAAGGTGTCGAAGTTGATTGGAAAAATGGATTACTAGACTATCTCACCGATTTTGTTGGGTTATTTATAGATGGAACGAGTAATACTTTCGCTTGGTAGCAACCTAGGTGAAAGATTTA
>CALIEE010000062.1 GCA_938022485.1 uncultured bacterium
AGTTGATCGCTTGTCCCAGAAAAAGGGAGTTTACCTTGGCTAAGGATTGAGAGAGGGGTATTTCATGGTCTGCAATTTTATAAAACTCTTTTCCGACTTCATTTATTTCTCGCAGTGTGAATAAGGTTCCAGCAACGAGCAAGGAAAGCAAAAGAAGCACCAAAGTGCTCAGTCTTGCTTTGATTGTCATCGATGGAAACATTGCTGCTTAATCTAAAAATGCAGGGTTCGGATATCTAATGCTAAAATTTATGCATTTTCATAGTATTGTTATTGTCTTTGATCGTCTAATAAAAAGGTCGGTGTTTTGTGCCAATTTAGAGGTTTTACGTACTTTGTAAGGGGCTTTGCAATTAGATTTTGGCTAGTTCGAAATTTGGAAGGGCTTAGTGTTTGGTTTTACAGAGGTAATCCTGAATTAGATGGACTATATTGCTATTTCATAGCTGGCTGATCTTTAGCTAGATTTCATAAAAGTTTGTCGCAAGAGAGGTTCTCCGGTGGTAGACAAAGGGGGGGTCTGGAGAACTTAGTTTTTGTTTTTTGCTTTAACCAGGAGTGGATTTGAATAAAGGCGAGCCTTCAAGCTGTGTATTTTGCATACCTTCCCGCTACTGGCAGTGTTTTGTCTCTATTGCTTGCACTGCGTTTGTCAGCGTGGCCTTAGTTTTAAGCTGTATTTTTTTAACGACCTCTGCTCACGCTATCACTAAGGCTGTACCTGACTATAAGGTTAAAGCCGCTCTTCTCGCTCAATTTTTAAGGTACGTTCAATGGCCGGAAACCGATGGTAAGTGGGGAGGTGACATAGTGGTTGGTATAATCGGAGAAGATCCTTATGGGGAGTTTTTGGATAGTGCTCTTAGTGCTCAGACTGTTGATGGAAGAAATGTCAGAGTAACCAGATTCCTAAATCTTGATGATCTTCAGCCTGTTCAAGTTTTGATTGTTGGGGAAGGCAATCGATTTAAGAGTTTGGATGTGTTGAAGAAAGCTAAGGATTGGCCAGTGCTAACTGTTGGGGAAGGGGCAAGTTTTGTTGAAGAAGGTGGCATAATATCTTTTGTCACCGATTCGGAGAACAACAGGGTCCGTTTTCATCTCAATATGAAAACAGCCAAGAAGAGAGGGATAGGAATATATCCTAGACTCGCTAAGTGGGCCGAAAGGGTTTTAGATTAAATTCCATGGGAATTTTTTATTGAGATAGAGTCGTTGAAGGGGGAAAGGGTGATAAAAAATAGACAAGTCAATTTACAGAGTCTCGCGGCTCAGATCCATAGTATTCTCTGTCCTCCCGTAGCTATACGGGGTTCCATTGCGTTAAGTCTAAAAACGAGTTCAGTTTTCCTGACTCTTATTTTTCTAGCCGGTCCTGTCGGTGATCGGGCTTTCGCGGATAATCTGGGAGATGATCAGGTTGTTGAGGAGCTGTCTAACCTAGGGATTGAGGAATTGCTGGATATGACAGTGACCTCTATTTCTCGAAAAGAGGAAAAGCTTTCTGAGGCTGCCTCTGCTGTATTTGTCATAACCGCTGAAGATATTAGACGATCAACTGCTAATACAATTCCTGAGTTGTTGCGATTTGCGCCAGGTTTGAGCGTTGCCCGAGTTAACTCACATGACTGGGCGATTACAGCTAGGGGCTTTAATGGGCAGTTTGCAAATAAACTTCTAGTGCTTATAGATGGCAGGAGTATCTATTCACCTGTTTTTTCAGGTGTGTTTTGGGAAGCGCAGGATTTGCCATTGTCCAATATAGAACGGATTGAAGTAATTCGTGGACCAGGGGCGACCATTTACGGTGCAAATGCTTTCAATGGAGTGATTAACATTATCTCCAAGTCTGCAGCTAAGACTAAGGGGACTAGCCTTTCTCTGACAGTTGGAACTGAAGATCGACTGGTTGCCTCGGGAAGTTTCGGCTTTGGAACGGAAAACAGTTCAACACGTGTTTTCCTAAAAGGAATCAATAGGGATGCGGGAAGCTTACCTGAGGGTGCGGATGCTAATGACGAATGGCGACAGGTTTCGGGTGGATTTAGGCACGAACATAGTTTGTCGACTAGTTCTGATTTGATTGTTGAGGGAGGTTTTTTCGACGGCAAGCTCGGTGGGAGTTTTAATATACCAGACTCTGGGGAAGACGATTTGCGAAGAATCGTTTCGGTTGATCGTGAAACAGAGGGTCAGTATTTGTTGGGGCGATTGACTAAAAGAAACAGTAGTAAATCGGATTGGCAGCTTCAAACATACTTAGATCGAGAAAGAAGAAAGGACGTTGTTAACGATTCTAGCATTAACCGCTTTGACGTCGATTTTCAGCATCGATATAATTTTGATGAAAATAACGAGTTGATTTGGGGACTAGGTTACAGCCTGTCCAGCGACGAGTTGGGAGAGTCTGAGCTTGCGAATTATTTAGATACAGAAAGAAATGTTTCTGTGTTCAGTGCTTTTGTTCAAGATAAGTTTTTGTTGAGTGATGAGGCTTGGTTGATCGCGGGAAGCAAGTTCGAGCACAATGATTTTACTGGTTTTGAATACCAACCTTCTTTGAAGTTTGTCTGGGCGCCCATTCCTGGTGAAACTTATTGGGCCGGAGTGTCTAGAGTTGTTAGGACACCTTCTAGAATTAACCAAGATGTTGAGTTGCCTATCACTAGTTTTCGAACTGAAAATAATTTGATTGTTGAAAACACTATTTTTGGTAGCCGTGATACAGAGTCTGAAGTTTCAGTCAGTTATGAGATAGGCTATCGGAAACTTTTTAGTAGTGCTTTTTCTATGGATGTTTCGCTGTTTTACAATGATGTTTCCAGACTGATTACTTTCGAACCAGCTGGAGTGCCTGAACTCGACTCAGAGCGGGGAATTTTGGAGCAAAGCTTTGTCTTCGATAACCAGCTTTCCGGCGAATCTACTGGGGTAGAGTTGGTAGGAAACTTTCAGCCTGCTTCTTGGCTAGAACTCAAAGCTAGCTACTCTTTCCTTAATATCGATTTGAAACCAGGCTCTGGAAGCAGAGACCCGAGAGGAGATGATGATGAGGGAAGAGATCCTGAGCATCAAGCCTTCCTACAGTCTCGTTTTAATCTTGGCAGAAACTGGGAGTTTGATAGCTCTTTGAGGTATGTGGATGAGCTAGAAGCCTTCGATATAGATGATTATCTAGAGCTTGACCTGCGTTTATCTTGGTCACCAGCAGTAAATACAGAGGTTTCGTTGGTGGGAAAAAATTTGTTAGAGTCTAGCCACAGAGAGTTTGGTACTGATTTTGTTGATCAGCCTGCTTATGAAGTAGATCGAGGCGTTTTTCTAAAAATTAGTAGTGTTTTTTAATCGGCTGATTAGTTTATTTTTGACTAGCCTTTAATTATTTTAATCAATGTTTGCTTTAGCTGCTGCTATAATTATCTCAATAGGTGTTTCTGCGTTTTGCTCACTCATGGAGGCGGCTCTGTTTGCGGTACCAAAAGCTTATGCCAAGCACTTAGCTGATCAAGGGTCTAAAACAGGAAAGCTTATCTTCGATTTTAAAGAAAATCTTAGTCCTCCGATTTCCGCTATTCTGATCCTCAATACAGTTTCTCATACTATAGGTGCTGCCGTCGCAGGCTACCTTGTCGGAAAAATTTATGGTGAAGAGAGTGTTGTAATTTTCTCAGTGGTTTTTACCGTAGCGATGCTCTATTTGAGTGAGATTATTCCGAAGCAAATTGGTGCAATGTCTGCGAGAAGTGTGTCGCAGCTGATAGCTTGGCCGCTTCACTGTCTCGTAGTACTTTTTTCACCTTTTATTAAGCTTACTGAAATGGTCTCTTCTCTGTTCAAGAAGGGAGGAGATGAGCCCTCTTTTTCTGAGCAAGAGTTTTTGTCTTTGACTGAGATCGGTACTACTGAAGGGGTTTTGGATCACCTGGAAGGCTCAGTTATTCAAAATATTATTGGCTTTGATCGCCTCTTGGTAAAAGATGTTTTAACTCCAAGGGTAGTTGTCTTTCGCCTTCCTCAAGATAAGACCGTCGGGGAAGTAAAGTCAGAGATTTGTGATTGGGCTCACTCTAGAGTTCCAATTTATCCGGACAATGATCAAGAAGCTATCGAGTCATATGTGACGCAGCGCGATATCTACCGGTCTTTGCTAGAGGGTCATGAAGACCGAAAGCTTTCTGAGCTTGCTAGGCCTTTGACAACAGTCAATGAGCTAATGCGGGCTGACAAAGTCATGCTAGAGATGTTTGAGAAAAAGGAAGCTATTTGTTCAGTCGTGGATGAGCATGGGGCTTTTGCTGGATTGGTTACTGTTGAAGACTTAGTTGAAGAGTTGGTGGGAAAAGAGATCATTGACGAGTATGACCTCGTAAGCGATTTAAGAGATTATGCCCAGATTCTTTATCGTAAACGAAAGCAACAGAGCGCCTTCAAATCTAGTGATTCAAAAGAACCAGAGTCTTAACATTGAGGCTGAGGAGATGTATCTCTCCCTAAAAAAATGGCGTCCCCAAGGGGATTTGAACCCCTGTTGCCGGAATGAAAATCCGGTGTCCTGGGCCAGACTAGACGATGGGGACGCAAAGCCTGAACTAATAGGCTCGAGCTTTTTAATGAAATTGGTTAATACGGTCAAGGCTTTTACCGATAGATTTGCCAGGTAGAGCCAAATAAAGCAGTTTGGGTCACTAATTTAGTCAACTACACAGTTCTCAACATGTTGAAAACCCGGATAGGTACCGCAGAGGAAGTTGAGGCACTTGGTCTCAACTTTAGAATATTTGTTCCCGAGTCGATCTCGGCAGTTTCTGAGGCTAAAGGGCTGGTCTTACTGGTTCACGGTAGAGCAGGAAATTTTGATGTGATGTGGGTTTTTGCTCGACCCAAAAGTGTTGGGGACGAAATCGTCTTTCTTGCCCCTCAGGCGCCGATTAAGGATCAACTAGGGGGCTACAGTTGGTGGCAAGTTGAAGGTAGAAGTGGGGGAGCGGCCAGTCGAGAGGAGATGAACCAAGCCGCTGCGAAACTAGAAAATTTTCTCATTTCCGCCAAAGAATATTTCAAAATTCCTTCAAATATTAAAACAGTTACTGCAGGGTTTAGCCAAGGAGCTGGAACAGTTTGCTCGTTGGCTTTTAAAAATCCTGAGCTTTTTGAAGGAGTTGGGTTATTAGCCGGCTTTGTTCCTCAAGTAGAGAGAGAAGTCGAACCCAAGTTAAGACAGGCGTTGAAATTACCTGAGTTTTTTATGGCTTCGGGTACGGAAGACAAAATCATTCCAATAGAAACAGCAAGGGAAGGTAAGCTATACCTAGAGCAGTGTGGAGCCGAGCTAAACTACCTAGAGGCTGCTGTGGGGCACAAGGTATCCTCTGAAGGTATAAAGGCACTTAATAAGTGGCTGTCGAACTATTTTAACTAAATGTTAACTTGCTGCGAGTAACGATCTAGCTTTCCTTCCAGCATTCCTTGCTATCTCCGGCAGCGCAGGGTGAACAAAAATCATGTCCATCATATCATCTAAAGTTCCGCCAAGTTTAATTAAAGCGATAAACAGGTGGATCATGTTCGAGGCCTCATCCCCAACAATATGAGCGCCAAGAATTTTCTTGTCTTTTCGCTCAACAAGAACTTTGACAAACCCATGATCGGACAATCTAGCTGACCCCATTGCACTTTTTCTGTATGGATTTACCCCAGCAACGTAATCTATTCCTTCAGCTTGAAGCTCTATTTCGGTCTTGCCCACCGAGGCTATCTCCGGATGTGTAAACACAGCGCTAGGGACAGGGCCATAACTTAAATCTTCCTCAGCTGGGGCAGAGAAAAGAGTTCTAAATAAGTATTCACCCTCGTAGTTGACGCTATGGCGGAACATGTAGTTACCAACGACGTCACCAATAGCCCAAACGCCAGCTACATTGGTTCGTAGCCTTTTATCGACTTCAATGTAGCCTTTGGCATCAATTTTAATATCGGTGTTTTCAAGCCCTAATAGGTCAGAGTTAGGTTTTACTCCGGTAGCAACCAGTAGCGCCTCGGAAGAGAGCTCTTTCTCAGCGCCTTCTGGTCCTTTACAGGAAATATTAAATTGACCATTTTCGTAACTAACGGATTGAGGAGAAAAGCCAGAGTGCAAATTGTTGCGTTTGCTGAATTCTTTTTCGAATTCATCAATAATGTCCTGATCTAGCCCTCGCATTACCTGGCTTCGAATCAAAAAATCTACTGACGTTCCGAAACAGCTGTAGGCATGCCCCAACTCTAGTGCAATGAAACCTCCGCCAATTACTGTCATTGTTTTAGGAAGCTCTGTATTTCTAAGAGCCTCTCGGCTAGTCATGAAAGGAGTGCCCTCTAGACCAGGTATTTGAGGAATTGAAGGTCTAGACCCAACCGCAATGAATATTTTTTCAGCCGTAATCTCCTGGCCATCCACTGCAATGACTTTATTGGAGACAAAGCGTCCTTCATGAGGATAATAATCAATATTGGGGTTCTTTTCGTAGGCTGGAGGAATACTCGCTGCGTCAGAATCTACAGATTGAGAAATCCTTTTGACCATTGAGCCGAAGTCCACTTCAAAAGATGCTCTGAGACCAATTTCAAACTTGTAGCTGTCTTGGATGTGGCAGATTCGGTCTGCGGGGTGAATCATCATTTTGGAGGGAATACAGCCTCTGTTGAGACAGGTTCCACCCATAGCTTCTTTTTCAAGAATAGCTACTTTAAGCCCCAAGTTTGCGACAGGAGTAACCAACTTAGTTCCGCCGCCGCCACCGATTACAATTACGTCATACTCTTTCACTATTCCACCCACTTCCCGTTTTCGATTAATTGTACTTCCTCTCCAGAATAAGTGGTGCCATTAACACTAACTTCCTCAGAGGAAATCATCATATCAGTATGCACCATACTTTCATTACAACCGATTTCTTCGAGTTTTTCCTTGGAAAGACTTTCTCCACCCTTTAGGCAGAACTTATAGGCTGATCCAACAGCAATATGACAAGCAGCATTTTCATCATAAAGAATATCCTGGAATACTAAACCGCTTTGAAATATGGGTGAGTCTGTTCCAACCAAAGCAACTTCCCCAAGTCTAGAAGCACCAGGGTCACTGGAAGTATATTCCTTAAAAGTTTCAGCACCGTTGGTAGCTGAAAAGTCTGCAATTTTACCTTCTTCAAAGACTAATTTTAGGTTTTCAATTAGAACGCCATTGATTAAGAAAGGTCGGGTGGCGCTTACCTCGCCTTCAGTTTTTTTATTATCAGGTGTCGTAAAAACCTCTTCGGTCGGAATGTTAGGCTCATATTCGACCCCTCTTGGGCTCTCGTCTCCTCCACCCTTAAACAAGGCAAGTTTGGAGAGTCTGACTTTCAAGTCAGTTCCAGGCCCTGAGAAATGAAGTGTCTCTAGTTCTAAGTCATTAAGCCTTTTACTTCTAGCATGGAGGCGGTCGTTATGCTCTTTCCAAAGCTCAAGGCAATTTTCTTTATCAGCTCTGCAAGCTTTGAAAATTTCCTCCCAAAGCATAGCGCAAGCTTCCTCTGGATCCATCTTCGGAAAAATCTTACTAGCCCAGCCGGGGGTTGCTCCATTGGCAAGAGACCAATGAACTTTAGATTTCCCAATTCCCTCGTCGTAGAAGTACTTGATTGCTTTGTGATTGCTGAGCCTGAGATTGTTAACTTTTTTGGTGGGCAGGTCGGCTAGTATGTCAGGGTATTCGCTTCCGCGAATAGCAAGGTTAGCTCCAGTTTTATCAACTATTTCTTTATATTTTTCTGAAACATAAGCTGGAACAAATTCCAGGTCTTTATCATCGGAGTTCTCAATTCTGAGCCTTGTTGTGCGCGAGTCATTGAGATCAAGGTTTACATAAGAAGCCCCTCTTTTCCAGGCTTCCTCCACTGCCATCACAGCGAGTTCTCGATGGTAAGCTTCGGCACTGATATTTACCATCTGCCCAGGTTGAACATTAAGTCCGTGGCAGACCATTAGCTTTGCGTAATTTTGGAGTTTTTCTTCGAAAGTCATAGCTCTAAATCAATTAGTTTCAAATGTTTCTTCATTGCTTGAAGAGTATGTTTGCTGATGTGGTGTTCTACTCCTTCAGCATCAATCTCTGCAAACCGTTTTGGAACACCAATAGCGATCAAGAACTCCAAGATCACTTGATGTCTTTTCTTACAAAACCGAGCCAGCTTGGCACCTTTCTCAGTAAGTTCAACTGGTTTATGTGGATAGGTTGATAAGTATCCCTCACGCTGAAGCCTCTTAATAGTTCTTAGGGCTGTTACGTGGGATATGCCAAGCTGTCTGGCAATTTCAACTGTTCTAGCTTCTCCCTTTTCTTCGATTAGATCAGCTACCAGCTCAGTGTAATCTTCTGCGGACTCCAGGAGGTGACTGGCTCTCGTAGCGTGAAAAGCGCTGCTCCTAACTTCCTTTTTGTCTTTGGAATCAGACATTCTTTTGATCAATAATATTGCCAATAATTGTAGCGGGTGCTACAAAAAATGTAGCTAAGGCTACATTTCAAGTCAAGGAGATTCCATTGAGAGATTATTTCGAGATTAAGTTGCAAAAGAGCTTTTACTTATTGGTAGCCGTTTTATGTTTCAGCTTGCTATCTGTATCTGAGCTACGTGCAAACGATAAACCTTCTGTCGTTTGTACAACAGGGATCATGGCCGATCTCTTGGAAAATATTGTAGGGGAGACAGTTGAGATTAAACCTCTAATGGGTCCAGGTGTTGATCCTCATCTTTATAAACCGACGCACAAGGATATATCTCTCCTAAGAGACGCTGATATCATCGTCTATCACGGACTTACTTTAGAAGGTAAGTTGGAGCCAATTCTTGACAAGTTAGGAGCGAGAGGAAAAACAGTTATTGCTGCGAGTGAGTTTGGAAAGAAAGAGTTGTTTCTTGCGGCAGAAGATTATCAAAATGCTTTTGATCCTCATCTTTGGTTTGACCCCACTCTTTGGGGCTTGGTAGCTGAGAATGTTGGAAGTAAACTTGCGATAGCCCTACCTAAACACTCTAAAAGGATAAAAGAATCCACCCGTTCTTACCTCGAGAAACTTTCGGAAGTCGATAGTTGGACTAAACAGCAGGTGGCCCTGATTCCAGAGAACAGTCGAGTGCTAGTAACAGCACATGATGCTTTTCGTTACTTTGGAAGGCGCTACGGTATGGAGGTTGACGGTTTGCAGGGAGTTAGCACTTCCGCGGACTATGGTTTGCGAGACGTTAAGAATCTTTCAAGCAAAATAATAGACCGTAAGTTAAAGGCCATTTTTATGGAATCCAGTGTTGCTGCAAAGTTCATTGAATCACTTCAGGTAGCAGTCAAAGCCCGGGGGCACGAGGTGGCTATTGGTGGAACGCTTTATTCTGATGCTTTAGGTCCGGAGGGTAGTGGTGCTGATACTTACCTAGGAATGGTCAAACACAATGTCGATACTATTGTAGGTGGATTGAAATGAGTGAAACCCCAGGTGTCGAAATTCATGACCTAAGTGTCAGCTATTCACATCGACCCGTGCTTTGGGCAGTAGATTGTGATTTTTCGTTTGCCGAAATCACTGCAATAGTTGGTCCCAATGGAGCGGGTAAGTCTACTTTGCTGAAGTCTATTCTTGGCTTTTTGCCTCTTTCGAGTGGCTACGTAAAAATTGATGGAGCGGATGCGGCAGAGCAACTGTCCCAAGTGGCTTATGTTCCTCAGAGGGAGGAAGTAGACTGGGACTTTCCCGTTTCAGTCCGTGAAGTTGTTATGATGGCTCGATATGCTGGCCTACCTTTTTATAAGAGGCCGGGAAGGGAAGACAAAGAGGTAGTGCAGAATGCACTGGCTCAAGTGGGCATGGAGGAGCACGCATCGAAACAAATTAGTCAGCTTTCAGGTGGACAACAGCAACGCGTATTCTTAGCTAGAGCCCTAGCTCAGCAAGCGAAAGTCTATCTTTTAGACGAGCCTTTCGCAGGGATTGATATTACCACTGAGAGAAAAATGTTGAGCATACTGGAAGATTTGGCTGCCTCTGGAGCTGCAGTTGTTTGTGTACACCATGATTTGAATACAGTTAGTCAGTATTTTCATACAGCTTTATTGCTAAACGTAAGGAAAGTAGCCTTTGGACCGGCAGCTGAAGTGTTGAGCCAGGAGAATATACTAAAAGCTTATAGCGGTCAGCCTAGAACTCTAAATGAAGTTGCCGAGAGATTGAAGCAACGTCAGTTTATAAAGAGAGAAGACTAAAGCGAGAAGATTGCATTGAGTGAACAAATTTTAATACTCGAAGAGCTTTTTCAGTTTTGGACCTTCTCTGATCCTGCATCCACTTGGGTATTGCTTGGGTCAGTGCTGCTTGGGGCTACTGCTGGTGTGGCCGGATGTTTTACCTTCTTGCAGAAAAAGTCTTTGATTGGTGATGTTCTGGCACATTCCGCTCTGCCAGGAGTTACAACTGCGTTTTTGCTTTTCCACTCTCGAGGACCTTTAATTATATATTTAGGGGCAATTTCTAGCTGCCTATTAGCAGCTTTCCTTTTTGGCTTTCTGCAAACAAAGACTCGGATCAAG
>CALIEE010000063.1 GCA_938022485.1 uncultured bacterium
CAAAACTTTGGGTTGGAGTTTATAATTTCATAGAGAAGTTGAATTCCAACGTGACTCATTCCGACTTCGTAAAGATCTGGAAAGGCCAATGCAAATCTAACATCGACCTTTGCTGGATCTTTCAAAACAGAGTTGTGTTCACCACCCAGGTATTGGGCAGGTTTTTGTACTTTTAGGAGATCAGAGCGAGAAATGTTTTTAAGTTGTTCCGAATCTCCTTGATTGGGAACGCTGTTGGCTTCAGAAACAGACATTTTGTCTCACCTTAGATAATTCTTGTATACAAAAGACTACAAGAATAATTTTTAAAAACACAAAGAATACAGGCCTTTAGAGAATCTTGTATTCAATATCGCCAATAAAAGTTGTTTTGTATACATGCGAGCGATACTATACGCCCCGTAGCTTACCAATCCTAGCCATGGGTTGGAAGGGCTACGAAAAAGGGGCCTTTAGTAAGCCCGTCTTTAATCTTTAATTTTTAGGAAAGCTATGACCTCCAATAATAATACTCTTAGAGAGAAAGTTGCTGAGTCTTTGAGAGAGGCGATAGTTAAAGGTGAAATAAAACCGGGTACCAGGCTTCAGGAAGTTGAAATCGCTGAGAGCTACAAGACGAGCAGAACCCCTGTAAGAGAAGCTTTTAGGCAACTTGAGACCGAAGGTTTTTTAGCTATCAAACCTAGACGTGGAGCTATAGTTACTGAGATCACTGCCAGAGATATTAGAGAGTTCTATGAAATGAAGTCGGTTTTAGAGGGCTTTGCTGCCAGAAAGGCGGCAGAAAATCTTACAGATGCTCAAATTGATCGAATGGAGCAATTGAACCTTCAACTTCGTGAGTGTTATGACAATTCAAATCTTTCTTCGATGATTTCAATTCATAATCAATTTCATGAAATTTTTGTTAATGCTGCCGGAAATGAACAATTGGCTTCCTTGATTAGAAGCTTGGTTAATCGTTTTCAGCGCTACCGAATTGCGCTTAGTCATACTGACTCTATTTTGGAGAGTGTCGCGCAGCACGAAAGAATTATCGCGGCATTCAGAGCTCGGGATGCTGAGCAAGCAGCTTCTCTAGTTTCCCTTAATTCGCAGCTAGGTTCTAAGGCTTTGATGGATAATTTGAAAATTGCAGCCTGATAAATAGGCAATAATTTTCAATGGTTTAGCTGTTTTAAACAGGGCTGATTACCTTGGCTTGTTACTTTAAGTTACTACTAGCAACTTAAAGTAAAGTATGGTTTGATGATGGTTTTTCTCGGAAAGGGCAAAAAGGCAATTACATAGTTATATCATGCGTATTACTCGATTAGAAATCTTTGGATTTAAGTCTTTCGTTGATCGTTTTGTGTTGAATTTCGACACTGAGTTGATTGGTGTTGTGGGTCCAAATGGTTGCGGTAAGTCTAATGTGGTGGACGCTCTGCGCTGGGTCTTGGGTGAGACTCATGCCAAACAACTACGAGGTTCTGTTCTCGAAGATTTGATTTTTGATGGCTCTGAATCTCGTCGCCCTCTTGGAATGGCAGAAGTTTCAATTACTATTCGTCCAGATGAAAACTGGTATCAAGGTGAGGTTAAGTCTGAGTCCGACTTTCTGGATGATAATTCCCTAGCGGATCTGAAGAACACTGCGGAGCTTGAGAACACTGCGGAGACTGAGTCAGGAAATCCAGAATCTTCTGAAGGTGAACAAGCTCCTTCTTTACCTCACGGATTCGTAGTTTTAGAGGGTGGTAAGGACAAAGATTCAGCAGATGGGGATCAGCCTGAAGCTGCTGGCTCTACCAATCAGATCCTACCGGACAGCATACTTTCAATCCCAGGGCTCTTCTCTGCCTCTGAAATACAACTAACTCGCAGGCTCTACCGTTCGGGAGAAAGTGAATACTTTATCAATAAGGCACCTTGTCGATTGCGAGACATGGTTGATCTGTACAGAGTTATTGGTCTTGGGGCGCGAGGGCTTAGCATTGTTCAGCAAGGAACAATTGGAGATATCGTAAAGAAGAAGCCAGTAGATCGTCGAGAGCTTCTTGAAGAAGCTGCCGGTATTGCTGGGATTCGAGCCAGACTTGAAGCTGCGAATAGAAAGCTAGACAGAACATCTGACAACTTGGCTAGACTTCAAGACATAATCACTGAAGTCGATAAGCAAGTAAGGTCTTTAGACCGACAAGCTAAACGAGCTGAGAAAAGAAAAGAACTTAAGGCAGGTCTTTTAGAGCTTGAAATCAGGCAATTTGTAGCTCGATCCGCCAGAATTGTTGTCGATAAAACGTCTAAAGAAGATGCGATAAGGAAGCTAGAGCAAGATATCGAGGAAGGTAAGGCTAGTCTTAGTACAGCCGAGGCTGAAGAAGAAAGAGC
The DNA here is from genome assembly GCA_938022485.1 of uncultured bacterium. Taxonomy (GTDB): domain Bacteria; phylum Bdellovibrionota_C; class UBA2361; order SZUA-149; family CALKYB01; genus CALKYB01. The sequence goes on from CALIEE010000063.1 coordinate 2,374, forward strand.
CAAGGCTGAACTACAACAAATTGAAGTTTCTCTGGTTGAAAAACGTAGAGAGCGTGACTCCTTACTTTCAGAGTTGAACCAAGCTCGTAAAGCTGAAAGTGATGCCAGAGTCTCCGTTGCTAAGTTAGAGGCAAGTCTAAATACTCTTGCTCAGACTATTGAAAGTAATGGTCGGAGAAAAGAGGAAGCTGGGGTTGAGATAGAAAAATTTATTTCTAGGATTGATTCTGCAAACCAACAACTTGCGGATTTTCAGGATAGAAGAGACGCCGTAGAAGTTGAATTTGCGGGAGTGGAGATTGAGCAATCGGACTCGGCAACTGGCACTGAAAACTTAGCGGCCTCAACCAGTCTTTCTGCCCAACTTGAAGCACTTGAAGCTGTTTATCGATGTCATAAAGAGGATATCGTTTCCTTTAGAGACGGCTATCACTCAAAGAGAAACCGTGAAACTGAGTTGAAGGTATCAGTTTCCGCAATCGAGTCTGAGATAAACAGTATTGAAAAAAATCTGGAGAGTATCAGTAAAGAGGTTTCCGCATCTGGTTCTAGCGATCAGCTCGAAGGGAAAGCTTTAATCGAAGGGTTAATAGTTCCCGAACAATTGGAGAAAGCGACAGCGACAGCTTTGGGTAAGTCGGCTACTTTTAGGGTTGTGAAAGAGCAGGCTTCGCTAAGTGGCTTACAGTCTGTTGTTGGAGGAATCATATCCCCCTTGCTTGAGGATCAAAGCGTCGCAGTTTTGAAGTCTGAAGATAGCTTTTTATCGAAACTCCAAGTTCGCCCGGGTTTTGAGTCCGCTGCGCAGGCGCTTTTATCCAACGTTGCTTTGGTGAGTAGTGTGGACGAAGGAGTGAGGCTGGTTAAAAAATATAACAGCCCATTGGTTAGCGCGGTGACTGAAGAAGGGATGTTGATTACCTCCTGGGGGGTGGTTGGAGAGGAAGGTTCTGGCCATCACTTAGGCATGATGCGAAGGCTCGAAGAACTGCAAGAAACTCTAGGCCTAGAGAAAAATAAGTTAGAGGAGGTCCAACAGGGCATTGCTTCTGAGCAACAGAAGATCTCTGAAAAAGAACGGGGTTTAAATGAGAGTGAATTGGCTCTTACTAGGCTTCGTGGCGAACAAAAAGAACTGTCTTTGGAAGCTGAGAGGGCGAGAGACCGGGCAGTTGCTAGAGAAAGAGAGTTCCAGAGAAAGCTTCAGGAGATTAAGTCTGAAGAAGTTAAAGTTCAATCTGAAATCGGTTACATTGAGCGAGAAATTGAAAAGCTCCGCAGTGAAGTTTTAAAGATTGAGCAAGACGCTGATTCTTTGACAGCTGAGAAAGAAAATCTAATTGAAAAGAAGCAGTATGTTGGTGAGCAACTATCTATCCAGTTCGAGGATCCAAATTCTCCTACGAGAAGAAGAGCTCATGAGCTTGAAGACAATCTGATTATTCTTGACCAAGATATTAAGAGCATTGAGGGGAGCTTCGACCATAAGCGTTCTGAGCTTTACGATAGTAAGGAAAAGTTTGGAAGCTCCCAAGCAGCTTACAATAGACTCAATAATCGTTTGTCCGAGATGCGGCTTGAGGCAGAAAAGGGTGATATTGAGCTCAATCTTTTGATTGAAGAGTTCAAGCGTAATCAAGGTGAAGAGGTGCCCGTCCCTGGTGAGCCTCAGATTTTGGCTGTTATAGAGGAAGCCGGTTCAGGTATTTCAAATTACCTAGGTGAGGTTAATCAAGAATTAGGTGATTTGCGCTCTAAGTTAGAGAAAGTTGGTGAAGTTGATCCTGAAGCAGTCCTTAGGTACGAGGAAGAGAAGGAAAGACTGGAAGGCTTGAGGGTTCAGCACGAGGATCTTGACTCAGCCCGTAAAACTCTTATTCGAACTATTGCCGAGTTAAAAGAAGTCTCTAATAAGCGTTTCCTTCATGCTTTCGAATTTGTAAGCAAGAAATTTAGTGAACTTGTGCCAAGGCTTTATGGCGGTGGAGCTGGTAGCTTGCAGCTAATCGATCCTGAAGATCCTCTTACCAGCGGAGTGGAGTTGACTGTTAGGCCTCCTGGTAAAAAGCTAAAAAGTATCGAGTTGATGAGTGGTGGGGAGCAGGCATTGGCTGCTACGGCTGTGATTGTGGCAATGTTTCTCTACAAACCTAGTCCAATTTGTGTTCTGGATGAGGTAGATGCACCGCTTGATGACGCAAACCTAGATCGATTTTTAACTTTGATTAAAGAAATATCTGGTTCTACTCAGTTCTTAATTGTTACTCATAACAAGCAAACCATGGCTGTAGTTAATAGACTGCTAGGCATCACCATGGAGGAGAAGGGAGTCTCTAGGGCTTTGGAAGTGGACCTTGAAGAAGCTGAGAAAGTGGTAGTTAACGGATAGCATTTTTGGCTTTATTGTAGCCGGACTTACTAGCGCAGTTGATTTAGTTCGAGTCTGATTATAAGAATGCTGTTCAGACGTTCTCATTTTTCACCTTAACAAACAGTCTCGTCTCCTATGGAAGAATTAAACAAATATTATATCGAGCTTTCTAGCCTATTTTTAAGAGCTGACAGCTTAACCCAGATTATCGCCATTGTTTCTGCCTTAGGATTGATAATAGCCCTATGGGCCTTTGTGCGCTCTAGAACGCGGGGTACGGCGGGGCACATGAATAGAGTTTCTAGCTCTGTGGAGGATTTGAGAGTCAAGGTTGCTGACCTTGCTTCTAAATCTGAAAACCTGAATGTTGATATCCTAGATGAGCTCAAGCGGATTGATGCCAGGGTCTCCGGTCTAGAGCAGCATATCGCTGAAGTTAAAGAGCTAGCTCTCAGCGAGGGCGCTAAAAAAAAAACTAATTTAGACGGCAAGACCGCTTTAGCCTCTGGTGGATTGGCTTCAGCCGGTTTGGAAGGTCTTTTAAATAGGCCTTCCAAGTTAGAGCAACTTGAAAAAAGCTCCCAAGAACTAAAAGAAATATCTCAAGACATTGCAGCCACTGCTGTGGTGCTTCCCGGCGTTGAAACAGGCGAGGGGCTGAAAAAGACAAGAAGTAAACTTTTCTCCGGTTTGAAAGGATTGGTAGGAGAGAGGAATTCTTTTTCAGAGCAAGACCTAGAGGCTGTTGAAGAGTTGATGTTAGGGAGTGACTTTGGTGTTCAGACTAGTGCTCGTTTGACCTCAAAAGTTAGAGATGTTGTTACAAACCAAGGAAGTTGCACGCTTGAAGGACTTAAGACCGCCTTAGGTTCAGAGTTAAAGACAATTCTGGATGCTCCGGTAAAAGGGCTTGAAATTCAGACAGACAAAAAACCTTTTGTGGTTTTTGTGACTGGAGTTAACGGAGTAGGTAAGACCACGACAATAGGTAAGCTCGCTACCAGGTACTCGAACCAAGGTAGGAAAGTATTACTGGCTGCTTGCGATACTTTTCGAGCTGCTGCAGGAGAGCAGCTTGGGGTTTGGGCCGAGCGCTCTGGAGTAGAGATAGAACAGGCCGATGGTGAGGAAAAGCCTGCGACGGTGGCTTTTCGCTCTGTTAACAGAGCAGTGAATGAGAACTTTGATGTTCTTTTAGTTGATACAGCCGGGCGGCTTCATACCAAACAAAATTTGATGAGAGAGCTTGAGAGTGTAAGGGCGATAATATCGAGGGAATGCGAAGGAGCACCTCATGAAACTCTTTTGGTTGTTGACGGCTCTACAGGGCAAAACGCTCTTCAACAAGCCAAGGAATTCAACTCCTCTGTGAACCTAAGTGGAGTTGTGATTACTAAACTTGATGGAACTGCCAAGGGTGGAATTGTAGTTGCAATTAAAGACGAGCTCAATGTTCCTATTCGGCTTGTTGGTTTTGGTGAGGGAGCAGGGGACCTTAAAGATTTCGACTCTGAGGACTTTGTCTCTGCTCTTCTAGATGATCAAGGACTGGAGCTTGAGGCTAGTGCCACCACAAATGATGAAAAACCCAGTGAGCACGCCAAGATAAGACGGAAGCGTCGAAGGCAAGCCTTGTAAGGGAAGTGTTAATTTTTTGTTAATGCTCCCTTGGGTAATTTACGGCTTAATATTCTTTCTGGTAATATTGATAGCTTAGTAAACTAGATAGTTTGCTCGTTCTTTTTCCAAACATGTTTCGGCAATATTTAACCATCCTCTTTGTAAATCGTTTTATGATTTGCAAAGACTGGAGGGCGGTAGGTTTTTACAGTTAAGCCTTAAGGTAAGCTTTACGGCTTAACTGACAGGAGAAAGTAATGAGAGAGCTAGTGATCAATCTTGCCAAAACACACAATGAGCAAGATGAAGATTACCAAGTTAAAGAGAAGAGTTACCGTAAGGAAATACGCCATTTGAAGGAAACGCTCACTTCTTATCTTGCGCCAGGTAAAGAGTTGTTTGGAGAAGATTCAACTCTAGATTTTGAACAAACTGAAATACGGTTGGAAGTTTTAGAGGGTGTGAGAGGAGTTGTTCTGAATCGTTTGGTGGACTATCTTAATTTATACAGCTCTGGCCTAGATCGAGTAAGTGTATCTGGAGTTAAACTTAAAGTTAATTTGAATGAGATGGACACTGAGGAAAGAGATTTTATTAAAAACTCATTACTTGGTTATCTGGATCAATCCGAAACAATCTTTGTTCCTGACCAGGAACCTGACTTTACTCAAGAACAACTGATTTTAAATTTAGCCGAGTATAGAAAGGGTGACTCAGTGAGAAAAATGATCGATTACCTGAATAGCAAAAAGATAGGTGATTTACAGAGAGTTACCTTGGCGTAATCTTTTAGACCTTCGATAAAGTGCTGGATAAATGGGGTTAGCATTGATGTGAACTAGTCACGACTTGATCTGACAGTCATGTAGCAGAACCCTGCTATTTTTTGTCAGTTAAGCTGCAATCCTTTTCTGGTCTGCAATCCCTTTAGCATCAAGAAGAGTTTGTATCGGGGTTCTCCCACAGCATTTCTTTCCTTGATGAGTTCTTTCTTCATTGTAGTACTCCAGCCAACTGTCCAAATCAAGTTGAAGTTCTTCAATTGAAGCATAAATCTTTTTCCTGAATGCTACTTTGTAGAATTCATCCAGCACAGTCTTGTGAAACCTTTCACAAATTCCATTGGTCTGAGGAGACTTAGCCTTTGTCCTGGTGTGGTCAATGTCTTCTAGTCCGAGAAACAACTGATATTCATGCTTCTCTACCTGACCACAATACTCTGTTCCACGATCAGTAAGGATTCTTAGCACTGGCAGTCCTTGTTCTTCGTAAAAAGGTAGAACTCTGTCATTTAGAATATCTGCCGCAGTAAGCGCAGTTTTCATATTGTAGAGCTTACAGTGAGCCACTTTCGAGTAGGTATCAACGAAGGTCTGCTGGTAGATTCTTCCAACCCCTTTAAGATTACCAACATAAAAAGTGTCCTGGCTTCCCAGATAACCTGGATGCTCAGTTTCTATCTCGCCATGAGCATGCTTTTCTTCTTTTGCCTTTTCCATGGCTTGAAGCTGACTTTCAGTCAGAATTAAGCCTTCCTCGGCTACTTTTTCTTCCAAAGCCTTGAGCCTCAGCTTGAAAGTATGAAGATTATGTCTGAGCCAAATTCCTCTAATTCCACCGCCTGAAACACTGATGCCCTGTTTCAGTTTAAGCTCGTTTGAGGCTCTAACCTGTCCATGAGCTGGAAACTCTATCGCATAAGCTACTACAGCTTCCTCTATTGATTCTGGAACTCGATTCTTGCGGTTGGCTTTTTTACGAGTTAACTCCTTGAGAGCATCTTCTCCGCCTTCCTCATACGCCTCTTTCCAGCGATAAAAAGTATCTCGGGAGAATCCCATTACTTTGCAGGCATCGCTAACATTTCCCAAATGTCTCGCCAGCTCTATTAGTCCTACCTTATTTCTGATAAGTTTTTCTTCTGTGGTCATGGTATTTATCTCTGTTTAAGTCGAGAATTTTTGCCCCCTAGGGGGCAATGGTCCTCTGGATTATTGATACACCAGAGTTCTACCATGACCCGTTTTTACTCTCTAGATTAGTGAGAGTGTCAGATCAAGTCGTGACTAGTTCATAAAATTAAAGCACGTAAGAAATTAAAGCTGCTCCACCACCAATAACTTTTCTGCGCAGGTATAAGCCGTATGAAAGCTAAGTCATGCCTAACTAGGCAACCATAACCCGGACTGGGCTTACTTGCTGTTAAACTCTTTTAGGATTTTCTCAGGACTGTATCCAAGTAATAGCTTGTCTCCTACTAAAAACTGTGGGGTCCCTGCGATACCTGTCACTTCAACCACCCTACCCCAATAAGGTTGAGAAACCAGTTTAGTGACATCAATCTCAACAAACTTCAGGCCTCTCTCATTCAGATCGCTCCGAGCAACATCACAAAAATGACACACAGGGCTCTGAAACAACACGATTGGCTTCCCCTCTTTAAAAGACTCAGTAATTCCTTTCATCTCTTCAAGCAAGTCTTTCGGAGCATCAAAAACCTTGTAGGGGCTGGAGTCTGCATGGGCACCGGTAGCTACAAAAAACAATACAACTAGAGCTATGACCAAAATTATTTTTCTCACGCGTGTATCCCTCAGACTTTTGATTGGGTTTAGAACTACCTACTAGGAGATTCTACAACAGGATCCTTTCTTCAACCAATTATAAATATCACTTCCAAATATCATCTACACCAGAACCAGCCAGCGGATAACTATTGGCTCACATTAGGCAAAAAAAAACGCCCCTCGAAAGGGACGTTTTTACTAACATTCTTAAATTCTATAAGAATTAAGAATATCTTTTCCTAGCAAGCAGACCTAGCGTGCTCACTAGAAGCAAAGCGTATGTGCTAGGCTCTGGAACCTCAGTGCCTGGGTTGCTTCCAGGGTTGCCTGGGTTACCAGGAGCAGCAGAAAAAGCAAATTCAGAGATAGCACCTGAACCTTCAAGAGTTACTTCAACTTGAGTAAGAGCAGTCCCAGCTGATGGATTCTGAATTGTCTGGATACTGTTGTTTCCGATGCCCGGAATGAAAAACAGGTCAATTTCCATGCCTGATTCTGTAAGTCCAGTAGCAACGCCACCATCTTCTTCAATATCAACAAGAGTAATGCTCTCAAATTGAACAGCTTGGTTAAAAGCAAAGATAAAAGATCCGCCTGAGGCAGCGTCGTCTGGATCAGACAAGTCGCCATCTTCCGAAAGAATCAAGATATTCCCTTCCGTGCGGGTAGCAAGGTCTCTGTCACCACCTGTTGGGTTGGCACTATCAAAAATGATTGCGGGGAAAGCTGTGTCCGTACTTACAGTAACAGACGCATCTAAGTTATTAGTGATTACATCTCCAGCTTCCAGGGCAATTCCATCCGCATCAGCTTCGAAATCAACCGTAATAGATGTAGCGTTAGCAGTAAGCGGTGCTACAAGGGCTAGGCCTAAAAGGAATTTCAGGCAACTTTGTTTCTTTATAACTTCCACAGCTTTTATCCTTAATTATACAATCAACAAATCTGTTCAATTGTCCTAAACGATTAAGCCAACTAAACCGGGGTTAAGTAAAAACAGC
>CALIEE010000064.1 GCA_938022485.1 uncultured bacterium
CAAACTACAGGGACTTGAATATAATAATATTCTGAAAATTAGCAGTCAGTTGTAGGACGAACCTAAACACAGATTAAAGCAATCACCTTGGATCCTGCTCTGTTTCACCGAAAGGCTCCTGAGTCGACATAATTTATACACTAGTTTTGTCAGCTTAGGATAGTTTGAGCATCAAAACCTTGCTGGTGTGCTCTGAAATTGGTGCCACCTCAGAGCGAGCTAAGCCCGGCAACCAAATAATTTGCTCATTCTGATCTAGGACTACTGCTTGAGCTCTCTTTTGTACTTCACTAAAACCTGCTTCCTGAAAAAGCTTCTTTAACTTCCGACTTCCACGGGCCCAAACTCGGCAAGTGTCTCCTGGGACAAAACTCCTAATTTGCAAGTCGTTAGAATTAAGTCTTTCGAAATCAAAATAAGCAATTCTTTCTTTGTCGACATTAAAGTTCCCAAAGTCCCCAGTTTTAAAATTTACCAGCTCACTAGCCTCTATTTTACAACCAGTCGGCAGGATTTTCTCGAAAGGAACTTTACACTCGATCGACCAAGGTTGCTGATACTCAACCTGTTCTAAGGAATTAAAAACTCGAATATCTCCCCCGGAGTTTATTTCTATTCGAACCCCAAAACCAATATCAGAACGGAGGCATTGACCATCTCTATGCAGCTTCAGAATAAGATCTTTCCAAGTTCCAAAGCCAATTTTCCTAGCCTCTTCAGTAGATCTCACAGAAAAATCCCTCAACGTCCTCCACGCCATCGCAAAAGGAAGTTCCCTAAGAACTTCAATAGTTAGTGGTGAATCTTTTGTAAACTTCACTAGTGAATTTAAATAAGCTTCATCTTCCGCGATTCGCTCCATACAAGCGCTAAGCCTTTCTTTGACACCTGATCCATAACGCTCCTCAATCAGGGGGACTAGGCTATGCCGAATGAAATTCCGCTCTCGATCCTGATCCATATTCGATGGATCCTCCCGCCATTCCAAGCCTTGTTCTTTGGCATATTTCTTCAATTGCTCACGCGAATAATTAAGAAGAGGTCTCAAAAGTTTTCCCCCTCTCTCATTAATTCCGAAAGCTGAGCTCATAAACCTTCCGGTCAGAAGTCTGAACAAGAGTGTTTCAGCTTGATCGTCAGAGTGATGGGCAGTCATAACAATGGGATTGTTTGCCATCTCGGCTATCTTCTCTATTGCCGCATAACGATTCTCTCTCGCCCAAGCCTCATAATTAGCTGCAGCCGGCTTAGAAGAAAGTTTCGTGGTGGCAAAAGGGATTCCAAGTGAAACACAGACGTTTTGACAATGCAGCGCGTCCGCTGAACTATCTTCTCTAAGTCCATGGTCTACATGAACTGCTAAATGGGGCAGGCCGTTTTGCAGGCTATACTGATTGGCTAAACAGAGTAAAACTGAGGAATCCAAACCACCGGAAAAAGCTGTGACGAGGAGTCCATGCTGGCCTTGCTCAATGTACTTAGTTAAGAGATCCGCAAATCCCTTCTCAAGTCCTTTCATCGCTCTCCCTGACCAACAAGGACAAACAGGAAGCTCGAAGCCAGCAACCTAGAGCTTAAACAACTTCTCTCCTGCCTGCTCTTTAGCTCCTTTCTTGTCGATAAAGTTCCTTGTATCAACTATTAGCTTGGAGTTTAAAGCTATTTCCTCAGCGTTAAAATCTGAGTGGTCAGTAACTAATACCACACAGTCATGCTCAGCCAACATGCTTGTGCTGTACGCAAGAGACTCGAGCTTCTTCCCTGATATACTCAAACTGTCAACATAAGGGTCATGGTAACTAAGGTTAGCCCCTCGCTCTAAAAGCAAGCTCATAACGTCTAGAGCTGGAGATTCTCTCATATCGTCAATGTCGGCCTTATAGGCTGCTCCAAGGACAAGTACTTTAGAGCCCTTTACGCTCTTTTCATCTTGGTTAAGGGCATCAACTACTCTGGAAACCACCTCTTGCGGCATTAGACTATTCACTTCACTAGCCAACTCGATGAATTTAGTTCGGTAATTAAAAAGTCTCAACTTCCAAGACAAGTAATGTGGGTCTACCGGGATACAATGTCCCCCTAAACCAGGGCCAGGATAGAAAGGCATGAAACCGAAAGGCTTTGTAGCAGCAGCATCGATAACCTCCCAAACATCAACTCCTAGTCTTCGACACATCACAGTGAACTCATTTACCAATCCGATATTAATCATTCGGAAGGTATTTTCCAATAACTTAGAAAGTTCCGCGGCATCTGTCGAGCTTACAGGAACAACTTGCTCAACAATCTTTCCGTAAAGCATGGAAGCAGCTTCCACACATTCAGGAGTAACTCCCCCAACAACTTTCGGAGTGTTGTGGATATCAAACTTTGGGTTACCTGGATCAACTCGCTCCGGACTATAGGCTAGAAAGAAGTCTTTACCCACTTTTTGTCCACCGCCGTTTGATGCTTCCAGAAGTGGAAGAATAAGTTCCCTAGTAGTCCCTGGGTAAGTTGTTGATTCCAACAAGACCAAAGTCCCTGGCTTCATGTTGTCACGAATCAACTCAGAAGAATCCGCCACATAACTAAGATCGGGGTCTCTGGTTTTAGCTAAAGGCGTCGGCACGCACATGATAACTGCGTCACACTTGGAAATTTCACTAAAATCTTCGGCTACCCCAAGTTGGCCAGGTTTGGGATCATTGCTATCTACAGTAACTGCCCCTAGACGCTTACTAGGAATGTCCCTTATGTATGACTCACCCTTTCGAACTAAATCTGCCTTCTCCTTCGAGGCTTCAAATCCTAAAACAGGAATCCCGGCTTCTGCAAAAAGAACGGCTAAAGGCATTCCGACGTAACCAAGACCCATAATTCCAAC
>CALIEE010000065.1 GCA_938022485.1 uncultured bacterium
AGTAATAGCCGTTTGATGGATAGTGTTGTCAGTGACAAGCATTTAGCGATTGCAGAAGAGTTGAAGCGATACTGGTCAGTCTATGAAGAGAATCGTGATTTAATATCGATTGGCGCCTATAAAGCTGGAACAGATGAGGCCATCGATGAGGCTATTTTTAAAAGAGACCCTCTTCGTAACTTTCTGACTCAACGAAAAGAAATGGCTATTAGTTTTGAAGAAGTGCTCTCTCAGGCTCTATCTGTGGTTGAAACTTAATTCATGTTAGCCAGTATGCTTAGATCTGTCTCAATCTCTAAGGCTTTACTGGCCTTGCTGGTAGTCGCTCTTTTATTCTTTAGCTCGATGTATTTTTTTGGCAAAAGCTCTTTTCCAGCTCTGGCCCAAGGAAAATACGTTGGGTTGATAAGAGATTTCCCTTTAGAAAATGGCGGAAAAAAAGATGTGAGTCTTTACCTAGAGCGATTCCCTCAAGGTAACGTGGTTATGTTAGTTCTATTTCTAGATGGGTGGACTCCAAAATCTGTGAGTTTAAAACCTCTTTTTGAAGATCAAAGTGCTGCTTTGACCAAGATGCAACCTTTGAAGTTTGTTCATGAGGGTATTGATTATTCGATGTCCGGTTATTTAGACAACGAGGTCATTACGGGAAAGCTCACTTTTGAAGGATCTTTTCCAAGAAAATTCGCTTTGGCACCTATATCGGATTCCAAGCTCGAAGGACTTACATACGATAGCAATGTTACTAATGTAGACATGAGTAATTGGGTGAAACTTAAGTCGGAGTATATTGAATTAAAATTTCGACTTGCTGAAGGAGAGAAATCTAAGGGTCAAAAAGGAGAAAGCTTGAGAAAGCTAAACCATTTTATGACTAATAAAGAGCAAATGAAGTCAGTTGCTCAAAAAGAAAAATCAAGACTTCAAGGTGAGCTTAAGTCTTTGAGAGACAACAGCGTTGCTCAAAAAACTAGTCTAAAGTCCTTAGTGAGGGAGTTGGAGGTTCTTGGTAGAATTACGGAGCGAGGTAAAACAATCCGCCTTGTTCGTAGGATAGATAATAGAGAGAATAAATGGTACCTCGCGAATTGGCGAGAAGAAATAGACAGCAGTAGTTTACCAGCCCACCTTAGGAAAGATCCAACTTTGAATTTAGCCTCCCTAGAGGCTGACTATCAAGCAGCACTGGAAGTACGCAGATTGCAGAGGGTGTTGGCTAAGGAACGTTTGGCAGTAAAGTATCTCAGTGACGAATATCAAAGAAAACTTGCTCCAATAAAAGAGGCTTTGCCCGGCGATAAGCCGGAAAAAAGTTTTTGGGATCGCTTAACTGAGTAGAGAAATGAGTTTGGATTTATATCTAAAGTTTAACTTGTTTGTCCTGTTCGGGATTGTAGGTTCGAGCATTGCATTTGCGGAAGAGGTTTCAAGTGAGGCTAAGGCAATTCCAGAGGATTTTGTAATATTTGATGAACTAGTGGCTTCAGAAGCTGAGCCTGAGTTGGTTTATATACTCGTAGAAAGAGACCCAGGGGTAGTTAGAAGACATAAGTCTTGGTTTTTTGACTTCGGACAACTCGAGTCGAAAGGCTTGAATTCTAAAATGGCTCAAAGCGGAAGAACATGGCTTGTTGCTTCTCCAATTAGACTGGAGAAAAAAAAGCCCTTAACTATTTTTTCTTTTTTTCTAGCCGATTCTCAATCAGCCTATGCCGCGACACCGATGAGAACTTTGGATAGTTCGAAGGTTATAGATAGTAGGCTAACAGAGGGTGAGCTTTTAGAGAAAATCAAGGCCCTGAGGGAAGAGCTCAACATACAATCAGTTGATTTGGTTAAACTTGGAGATAACCTAGAGTCTTTAAAGCTAGAGGCATCTGAAATTGCGGGAGTAGAGAAGATAGTTGATCTGAAAATGGAATTAACAAGTCTTCAAAATTTCAATACTGAGTACGATGCTGAGCAGAAACGACTAGAGGCTTTGATTGCTTTTGGTCGTTCTCAACCAGATGAGGCTGATCTGGCCTCCTTGAGAAAGGATTTAGGCGCTCAATTGAAACAAACTGCAAGAAAGACAGCAACGGCAGACAGGCTCGCTGCAAGAAAAAAGAAAGCAGCTCTTTCTAAACTGAAGGCTAAAATCGCTACAGTGCGTTCAGCCCGAGGGAAAGATGTGAACCTAATCAAGAGACAAATTGCTGCTGCGAAAAGAAAGAGAAGAGAGTTTATAAATCGCCTCGGGAAGACCGAGTCCGTTAATGTTGATACTTTAGATTTTTAAGCTAAATGAATATCTTGATAATTTTAATTTCGACTTTGGCTTTGAGCTTGGCTGCTGCTTGTCTCTATAAGATGATAAAAGTTCATTTGCTTCTGTTTGAAGTTTTGGACCGGGTAAAGCGAGTTGGTGAGGTTGATTTGCAGAACCATCTTAAACAAGTGCAGAATATTGAAAGACTTCATAATAAGTTAGATCTTCCGATTGGAAGTCTTCCCTCGGCTGGGGGTTGGACAGCCTTACCTGATCTCTTACTGGATATTTCTGATAGAATTTTATCTTCTGAAATATCAGAGGTTCTAGAGTGTGGTTCCGGTATTTCTACCGTAGTTTCTGCTCAGTCTTTTAAGCATCGTTTTGAGAATGAAGAGGGTAAGAAGGGGAAAGTTTTCACTCTGGAGCATGATTTGGCCTGTGCCGAGGCAACTAGAAAGGAATTAACTAGACTTCAGTTGAATGACTATGCTGAGGTAATTGAAGCCCCGCTCACTGAGTATACAATCGAAGGGGAAAATTACATTTGGTATAGTTTAGAAAATAAGCCTTGGAAGTCTGTAGACCTACTGTTTGTAGATGGTCCACCTGTTAATACTTGTAAGCATGCTAGGTTTCCCGCTCTTCCTTTACTCAAAGGTGAACTAGCCAAAAACGTTCAGGTGGTTCTTGATGACGGTGTGCGTCAGGAAGAGAAGGAGATAGCTAAGAAGTGGTTAGACAAAGACTCCAGCTTTAAAGAAAAACCCTATTTTTTTGAGCGAGGTGCAATTTTTCTAGAGCGAACTGTCTAAATTAGATTTGCTCGCCTATGCCGGGCTTGCTTGAAAAAACTTCTATGTTAGGCTGGATATACTGCGCCTCATTTAAATTCCGTGTTTTCTAAATCTCACAGTGGTGCAGTATAAATGCCGAGGGTAGGCCAGGCCAAAAGAATATATACCCCGCCCACTTTACTTCGTCTTTTTGATGTAATTCCAAGCGGGGTTATACCGGGGGCGAAGCCTCCGGCAGATATTTATATACTGAAACCTAAAATTATTACTTCAAGAGCATAGCTCTTGGCAGGAAAAGTTAAAAAACCTTTGTTTAAGGCTGAATATGATTTTCTTGCGAAGCTTCGCTTCACAGCATATTTTGGGCGAGGTCTATCTGTTTAATGGCTTTGCTTACGCAAAGCTTATACTGAAACCTAGACTAGGCTCCAGAAAAGGGCAGAATTTAAAGTGGTTTCAGTATATTCACAGTCTGAAATGGATTTTTTTTCGAGAAGAGCCTTATGTCCAAAGTTAGATTTTTAACCTCTTTTTTCTGGTTACTAGCTCTAGCTATGCATTGTCCCAATGCCAGATTTACTATTCATCCAACTCTAGTAGTCTCTTCCCCGAGATTGATAGCGGAATATTCAGAGTAGATATTGATGGCAGTAACCCTGAAGCATTGGTTCGAGAAAGATCATTTGGTGATTTAACCTATGGACCGCAGACTTCTACAGTGTATTGGGAATCGAACAATCAGATTTTCAGCGCTAGCCTTGAGCGATTTCTTGAAGGTAATTTTACCGAAGATGATCTGGCAAGTGCTTTAGTTCCTATAGACCCTGTTACTTCTGTTAGTAACCTAGCTGTCTTTGAGTCAGGGAATGAGTTGTTTTGGACCAGTAGTGGATTGACCCAGATTCATCGAGGAAATATTGATACGGGCGTTGTTGAGACAGTTTATCAAGGTCCTGGACTTGCTTCATTAGTTACTAATGTTCGGGTAGATGAAGAGAATCAGAAATTGATCTGGTCTCAAATGGACGCTGGTATTTTAATGTCAGATATTGATGGTACTAACGTTCAAAATATTTTCTCGAATGGAGGTGCTCCATTCTTTGGTTTTGTTGATATAGATCCCTCTGCCCAGGAAGTTTATTTCACCACTCCTTCGCAAAATGAACTAGTGCAAAAAATTAGTTACGATGGAACTGGTCTTGCTGTTGTAGCTGATTTCGACTTCCAGGATGGTGAATTACTTACTGGATTCGCTTTTGATTCTTCTAATCAGCGCCTTTTAGTTTCTTATTTTTTTGATGATCCCTTAACAGTCGAAGCTGTTTCAGAATACTTGCCAGATACTAGCGGACTTTTTACTTTTTCGAGAACATTATTAGATGTTGAAGCTAGGAATATTGTGCCTCTGGAAAATTCTGGGGATATGAGTTTTCTTTTTCGCGACTCTTCTTCGAGGAGAATAGCAGTTGGCTTTGATGATCCAGCTACTGATTCTAGAGTTCTTCTGCGAGATATTCGAAGTTTAGCGGCTGATTTTGCGGTTGGTTCTCCGGGTGAAGTAGTTTTTTCTACCCCTGGAAGGTTCCTTGAGGCAGGAGACAATCTTCTAAGAAGAGCGCCAGATGGTTCTATTGAATTGTTCCCCACGATCTTGGAATTTAGTGCAGTCACCATTTCCGAGAATAGATTATTTTATGCCGATGGGAGTTTGAATCGGATTTCTGAGCTGGTGGATAGGGTTGGAGTTACCTTTGAGGAAAACTCGGGAGCCGTATCTTTTATGCAAGTTGAAGGAAACTTTCTTTATTGGGCTGTTTCTAATCTTAATAACAGTAGTATCCGAAGAAAATCTCTTGATGGAAATTCGCCTGCTGAAGTTGTTATTTCAGGTAGAAATAGAATTACGGGCTTTGATTTTAATGGGAACCGCAGCCGTATTTACTGGTCTGAGACAGTTAGTCCGGCGGACTCTTCTAATGTTAACTTGAGTGGGGTTTTTACTTCTCTCACGACTTTTGAGCCAGAGAGTATAGAAAGGCTAATAACTTTTCCAAACACGAATGTAATTGGACCAGGTACCAATATTTCTGTTTTTGCGGGTTTAACAGGCCCACTCGCCGTTGATGGTAATACACTCCTTGTTACCGTGGCTCTTGGGCCATCAAGTGGACTTAATCTTGAAAGATACTCAATTTCTGGAGGCCCTAGAATTGGAGAGCCTTTGCTTACTGGGGTGCGGGATTTTGAGCTATTTTCTGAAGATGGTTCCTGTGGCGGACCTGTTCCCGGAAGTAGAGTTGATTTTGATGGCGACGAAAGACAAGATCTAGTGGTCTGGAGGGAGGCTACCGGAACCTGGTTTGTGATGCCTACAGCTTCAACTGAGCCATTGGTAAGGCAGTGGGGTCTTCCCGGTGACCAACCTGTTTTGGGAGACTACGATGGGGATAGCCTTTTCGATTTTACAGTCTGGAGACCCTCGTCAGGAACGTGGTTCCATTGTCTTTCCGGCCAGGGCTGGGACTGTTCTCAACCAGAGGTTATGCAATGGGGACTGCCAGGGGATTATCCACTAGCGGCAGATTTAACGGGTGATGGAAGAGCAGATCGCATTGTTTGGCGTCCTTCTAGTGGCACTTGGTTCGTAGTCAATTCTGACTCCACTGGCATAGATACTTTTCAGTGGGGTTTGCCAGGAGACTTGCCTGTTACAGGAGACTTTGACGGTGATGGTATTGATGATCCTGGCGTATTTAGACCATCAAATGGCTTTTGGTTTGTTTTGTTGTCTTCGAGAGGAAGAAGCCCTCTGCCAGGAGATGCTCTTGTTACGCAGTGGGGTTTACCTGGAGACCACCCAGTAGTTGGTGACTTTGATGGAGATGGAAGGTCTGACCTTAGCGTTTGGAGGCCTGCAACAGGAAACTGGTGGAGCTGCTACTCTGGCTCGGAGTTTGATTGCGGGCAGGGGTTTGGAGTCAGACAGTTTGGTCTTGACGTAGATGTTCCTTTTGCTCTGGATAGAAATGGCGATGGAATTACTGATTTTACTGTCTGGAGAGAGTTTCTCCCGGGAGTTGATATTGGTGCTTGGTATACGTCCGAAAACAATATTTTAACTGGCGCTGCTCCTGAGGTTTTAAGAACCCAGTGGGGCCTACCAGGAGATATTTCAATGAGTTCAGATATTCGTTCTGTGGTGGAGCATCTTTATCCTGGTTCACTTTTAAACTAAGGACTTTTAAAAATCTTTTAGACTTGAGGGTTCGGATAAGTATTTAAAGGGAGAAGGTAGAGCAGGGGAAAGCTAGGAGCAGGTTTGTAAAAATGCACAAAAAAAGGCGCCTAGAGGGCGCCCTTTTTTTGTTTGGCATTAGCTCTAAAAGCTAGTTACGAATTCCAGCCCTGTCACCTAATGGAATATCTCCAATAAGACCGAACTGCTCTACCTCTACTGTGCTGTAGTCAGTTGAAGAAAGAAGTGTGTACCAGGTACCATCCGATGGTCTCCAGACAATAATGTCTGTTCTTCCATCGTCATCAATATCTTTCTGCATTGGGATGTCACCAAACTCTCCCCAAGGAAAAGAAATAGTTGTCAATCCTTGAGTTTTGGATTCTCTAATTATGAATTGAGCAGGGACGCCAGGAACCAAAACTTCTCCCAGTGCTCCAAGAATAGGTGGAATCGCTCGTCGGAATACCGCAAGGTCTGTTACGTTATCGTCATCGTATTTTCCAGGGAAAGGTATATCACCCGCTTGGCCGTGATTAATAACACCACCCTCGAGGAAGTCTCTGGAGGAAAGCCTAATGAACCAATTTCCGTCTCTGAAAGTTACTAGGTCGCAAGCTCTGTCATCGTCCACATCGAAAGGGATCGGAATATCCCCAGGGGCACCCCAGGCATAGGTCTCTACATCATCGTCTTCGTAGCGAGGTGATTCTCTTACGAACCAGTTGCCGTCACGGTAGATCGTAAGGTCCATTCTTCCATCTCCGTTGAAATCACAAGGAACTGGAATATCCTGGGGGAATCCTCCCCACTGCTGAGAATCTAAAGATCCTAGGCTTAGATCGCTACGGATGTCATGGTAAAACCAAAAACCATTTGATGGGCGGTATACCGCGAGAGCCACTCTGGACGAGTTATCGTAATTTCCGTGGACTGGGATATCGCCCGGTAAACCTAGTTGATAGACTAAAGTTTCTTCCTCTGATGAGGAGTTGATGTACCAGTTTCCCTCAGAGGGTCTAAAGACGGCGTAGTCATCCTGACTGTCATTATCGAAATCATCGTCTTCTGCGCCAGTAGCCCATGCCAGGGGGCTGCAAAGTAGAATGCCCATTAATAGTGAAATAGATTTTTTCATTTGGATTCCTTATAAGTTTCATTCAATCAACACCAAGCGGACTATCTTTGTTGATAGAACGCCAAAATCTATCGGCTCGAAATTATTGCCGATTTACCCCTATGAACATGGTTGTTGTTGGTATTCTGAAAGAGGCCTTCAACCTTCTAAAAAATACTATTAGAAAGTCGACAGACTGAGGAATATCTTTAGATGATAATACTAGAATAAGGACTCTTAGAATAAAGCTTTTTGATCTAAGATACTGAAACTCTTAGTTAAATTAGTTTGTATGTGTAGGTATTTGATGGAAACTGGATTTAGGTTTTAGATAAGTTCAACATTTGCTCGAGGGACTGTTATTAAAGAGCTGTCTTGGTCTAGTCTGGCTCTTAGTACCCGAACGACTGCTCCACTCTCTATTTCTTCTGGTTGAGAAGGGAGCTCTTCAACAGTCGCAAGTTGTCCAAACCAAGGTACTCGAATTATTCTAACCCGGGATGAAACTTTTAACTCGCCAGAGGTTACCGGAGAAAAGTCATAGTGTCCTGAGGAATGATTGCCCGGAATAATAAGCTCTGGCCGCATAGCTCCAGCTCTCACTTGGGTTGCCCCGGTAAGAGAAGCTGGTAAGCCTTCACATTTTTTGGCCAATTGAACAACTCGATCTGAAATAGGCAAGTTGCCGAACCCCTCAGTTACAATGAGCGTGGCCGGCACATCTTCATCTCCAGTAATTGAGACGCCAATCTCAAATCCCACATATTCTCTTAGCGTTTCTGCATCGATGGAGCCAGTTACTATGCCGCTCGCTCCATTTTCTCCGGCATAGTTAAGTGCTTCCAGTGTGAAGCTACTGCCTCCAACCAAAATCTTTCCGTCCAAGTTGTCTAGTCTTTTCAAATTCTCAACTTGGACTTCCGCTTCTGGGGATATTTCTAGAACTTTTACGACTCCTTGGTTCTCTCCACCTACCCCAAAGATACCTTGGATGAAAGTGCAGGTAGTTTCAATAGTAACTCTTCTACCTTCCTCTACGTCAACAATTATACCTGAGATATAGGCATCAACGCTAAGCGGGACAGGTGGTCGCCTGATGCCCAAGTGACCATTGGCTTGAGTAAAGAACTCTACTGTTCCTTCTAAGGGAGAGTGTAGCTCGGAGCTAAAAAGCCCGAAGAAGGATATCACCTCGCAGATTAAATCTCCTTGTTTTAAACTATCACCGCTTTTTACAGAGACTTTGCCTTCAATATCTAAAGGTTCCAGTCCCAGTCTATCGGCCACTCTAATAATTTCCACTTCTCCTGGTAGTGAAGCCGAAAGTACTGTGTCAGTAGCTTCAACTTGCTTACCGATAGTAACTTCATGCTTACCCTCTAGTGGTAATTCTCGAACGCGGCGAATAACAACACCGGAAGAAACTTGTAGTCCTGGAGTGTATCCTCGGGCCATTATTTCACCCTCAAGCCAAAAGTTTTGAACCAATTTTTCTGGAGTTGAACCCGCTCAGCTTGGTTATCGACTATGCTGAGGGGTCGCCCTCTTCCGTCAAATATGACCCCCGCGCTCCCACCTTTTACAACGCAGCTCATGGCTTTACCGTTGCCTGCCCCAATGTCTACTGATCTTTTTAACGGAGTAAGAGTCAGGCTTGCAGTTTTCCCTTCCTCTAACTCCATCTTTCTAAGCTCTCCGCCTCTAAGAATAAACTCAGGAAAAGTTTTCGATTCAACTTTCAAAATGTCATCGTTCTCTTTCCATCGACCAATTGGCGTAACTGCTGTTCCAAGAAGAATTAGACAGTCCTTCATAAAAACTTCAGTGGCTGCCTCTGGGTTTATTGTTGATAAAACACCAAGGTGGGGCATCATGAAGATAGAATCAACAGCGAGTTCAGTGATAGCTTCTGGTTGATATGCATCAAGCATCATAAAAGCAGTACTTTTTCTGTCTGGAGCATGGGAGAGAACCCCGCCTGAGCCAATAATTAGATCTAATGCTTTCATATCAACTAAGGAAGTGTCATCGCTGGTTTTAAGAAGATTTTTAACGGCTTTTTTAGTCTTTTTCCCACTAAGGCCAACTGCCAGACGTTTGTGGTGAATAAACCCTAGTCTTAAGGCTTCCCGGCAAATTGCTTGCTCCAGAAGTAAGTCTTCAATTGTTTGAGGGATACTTGTGGGCCTAATCATTTTATTTCTAGCCCGGTCTTGAACTTCGTCGCTGCTAATTTCAAAGGGCAGCCAGCGGCGAATATTTGCAATTCCGGCTTCAAGCAGTACGTTGGCCACAGAGTAGCTCATACCAAGATTGGCACTTACCGTTCGATTGAAAACTTGCTGGCCTTCGGGATCCTTAAATACTGAGAACACATCTGTTGTTGCGCCACCAATATCTACCGCCAGGATAGAAATATCATCTCTTTTTGCAGCGGCTTGTACCATATCTCCTACTGCGGCTGGCGTTGGAATGATTGGTACAGGAGACCAGTTAATCAGTTTGTCATAGCCTGGTGCATGGCTCATTACATGTTCAAGAAAAATTTCGTGAATGGCGTCTCGAGCAGGAGCTAGGTTTTCATTCTCTAGTGTAGGTCGAAGGTTATCCACGGTTTCGAAAGAGAATTTCTCCTCGAGAATATCTTCAGCTTGAGAGCGAGCTTCTTTGTTGGCTGCGAAAATTACTGGTAATCTTAAAGTTTCACCAAACCTTGGTCGGGGGTCAGCTTGCAGAACTGTTTCAGCGAGTTCTAGGGGGTGGCTAATGGTTCCACCGTCTGTTCCGCCCGCTAGCAAAAGGATGTCAGGTCTGAGATGCCTAATTTTCTCAACCCGTTCATAAGGCTCTCTACCATCGTCAATGCTTATAGCGTCCATGACGATGGCTCCCGCTCCCAGGGCAGCGCGTTCAGCTGATTCGGTGGTCATAGAGCTTACAACTCCGGCGACGACCATTTGTAGTCCACCACCAGCCGAGCTAGTACTGACATAGAGATCAATACCATTTGCAGGGTCTTCTTCGGTTCTAAAATGAAAAGGAGACCTACCCTCTTGGTAATCGTCGCGTAGTATTTTTCTTCTAGAAAGTTCCTGCACTTCTTGGAATGCATTCCTAGCTCCGATGGTTACATCCTGTACGGGTTTTTCTACAGTTGTAGGAGCTTCTCCTCGATAAGTCTGTCGCCAGCCTGAATCAGTTTTTTCAAAAAGAATGGCTTTGGTAGTTGTAGAGCCACAGTCAG
>CALIEE010000066.1 GCA_938022485.1 uncultured bacterium
CCCTTAGACCAAGCTTTAAAAGCAAGCTTTGCTATTCCTGGTATTTTCACCCCTGTAATTCAAGATCAAAAACTCTTAGTTGATGGTGGGACTCTCGAGCCCGTACCTGTTGAACTTAACAGATCACTTGGCGCTGACTTAGTGATCGCAGTGGATCTTTTCAGCGATTCTTCAACTTCAGTTATTGAAACAGAAGAAACAGAGGAAGATAAACGTCTATGGCCGGCTGAAGTTAAAACCGCAGCTCAGTACCTTATTGGGCTGGCTGAAAAACTACCTCTAGCTGACAGACTTCAGGGACCTAATGCTCTTGAAATTATGGAAAAGACAGTTTGTGTCAGCCAAAAAATCCTCTCCGAACTTAAGATTAAAGCCAATCCACCTGATCTAGTGATAGCACCGGCTGTCTCACATGTTGGTTTCTTGGACTTTCATCGAGGAGGTCCTGTCGTAGATATTGGCAAGATAGCCGCTGAAGAAAAGTTGGACGACATCCAACAATTGATCGCGCAGTTTAATTAAGCCCTCTGCTAGTTCTTGTCGAGGCTTCCAATCAAAGACTGGTCAAGGTTCTCTCCAGCCAGTCCTTCTTATCACTACGCTGAAACCATTCCTCTTCCACTATTCGTAGATACTTAAATTCAATTTTTTCAGTTAAGCGATCTTTGACCTCAACTCCTCCCTTCTTTCTACCATTAACATCTCCGCCCACAAATATTTCCTTTTGCCTAACGTAGTCAATGAAGCAATCTTTTCCGAAGGTCTTGGCTTGGTAATCAAAAAACAAGCCTTCCTTACATGAATGCCTAACCATATGCTCGTCGAAATCTCTGAGCATTTTCTCTAGCTCGTCATTATAACTTTTATCTTCACTAGGCGTATCAAAGTCATCTCTAACAACCCTTCCTAGAGCTTTCCTGAACTCTCTCTCTAGCCATGAAGGTGCCTGGTAATCCTGAAGTAAAAAGGCGTGATAAAGCTGCACTATCTCAATACTAGATCCCTTGGAAAACTCGGAATTTTCAGCTAGCAAAGGCAGATAAGCTTCGAAATCTTCCTTATCATAAAGAGAAAGTGCCCAAAAAAGATTACAAATATTTTGGGAATTGAAATTCTCCTTCTTGGATAAAACTCGAGGCGCAAGCTCTTTACAAAGTTTAGCACTCTTAAAGTTTAGAACACTTAAAGCCCAAAGCGTATTAGAAACATCTTGGGAATTACAGTCCTCCTTGATTCTAATTGCAGCATCAACCAAAACTTCAAACATTTTTGGTTGATCGAAGTTAAGAGTAGCGTAAGCCCAGAGAACATTAGCTATATTCTGAGGTTTAAACTGGTCTATCTTATTTATAGACTCAAGAGCGATTACTCGAAAAAATTCCTCATCTTCGATATTAAGCCTAGCGTATGACCAAGCGATACTAGAAAGTTCTAAAGGGTCGAAGAGCTCTATTCTACTTATGGCCACCTTAGCTATTCTGCCAAAGAATCTCTCGTCCTCAATTCCTGCCTTAGAGAACTCCCCTACAACACTACCTAAGACCCTAGCGTAGGCCCAAACCGTATTGGCTAAATTCTGGGAATTAAAATCGTCCAGCTTCTTTTCCACCTCAACCGCTAAAGCGCCAAACAGCCTCATATTACGAACATCAGCCGTGGCAAAAGCCCAAGCAATATTAGATAGATTCTGAGGAACAAGACTTTCAATTCTCTCAATCGCACAACTAGCGAAGGTTTCAAAAAGAGTTGGGTTCGATATTTCCAGTGTCGCAAAAGACCAAAGAGTATTGGCCAGTCCTTGAGGATTGAAACTGTCAGCTTTCGCCACTGCTCTGGTCGCAAGAGAAGCAAAAAGTGGCTCATCACGAATTCCAAGCTTTGCATAAGCCCAAGAAGTATTAGAAACGGCCTGCGAGTTGAAATCTTTTAAATTCTTATCAATATAGGAAGAAATATGCTGAAAGAGTTCCTCATTTTCGATACCAACAGTCGCAAAAGCCCATGCTGTATTGGAAATATTCTGCGCCCTAAACTGACTAATCGATTCACAAGCCTTCTGAGCTAGAACTTCAAAAAGACGCTGATCAGGATGCCCATTCTTTGCAAAAGCCCAAGAAATATTGGCGATATTTTGTGGACGAAAACTCTCCACTTCTTCTATCGACTTGGCCGACACTGCTTCAAAGAGAGCTTCGTTAGAAATACTCATCTTAGCGAAAGCCCAGCTAATATTGGACAGTGCTTGCGGAGTAAAGCCATCAATGATTTTTACGCCACGAGAAGCTAAAGCCTCAAAGAGAGCATCATAACGCTGTTCAGCTGAAGCAAAGGCCCATGCCGTAATTGAGAGGCTCTGTGCATGGTAGTCCTCGATTTTATCAATGGCCTCTTTGGCGATCTCTTTGTAAACAGCCGGTGCGAAGTAACGCAAAGTTGAAAAGGCCCAAGCCGTATTAGCTAAAGCGACGGAGTTAAATTCAGAGATCCTTGGTAGCGCCCGATTAATAAACTCCTTGATCATTTTCTCCTCAAGGGGCCCCAAGGACTTATTTCGTGGCTTACTTTTGGCTATCGAATAGATAATAGTGGAGAGGTTAACTTCATTGAAGTCATCGGCGGATCTTCTCCAAATTCTATCGAACTCAGACAATTTTTCAGAATATTGCCGATCCCTACAACGAGATATCGCTACGATACTTTGATTGAGTTCTATATTCAGTTTTGACGTTTTCGATTTCGACACGAGTCTCAAGGGAGCCCAATCCCAATGATTCAGAGAATAATCCAATTAAGAAGGGGCAGAGCCAACAACAGTGTCATACACCAAGCTTCAAACGGATCACTCCATCAGAATCGAAACCCAGTTAAGAAAATTAATTGCTTCTATGCACGCCGCCTTCAAGAGAGTGCCTAGATTGTTCTTTAAAAATTAGACTATCACAATGCATGAAGGTTCTTCAAACAATAGTCGAAACCAATAATCCCTAGTTTTTAGCTTAGTTTTAGCCTAGATTAAACGAATAAGTAAAAAGCTAATAAGCTGGCTAAGCGCCCCCTTAGCAACTAAGCTTGCCAAAAAAGGCTACAGAAATAACAGCTGGCTAAAACACCTGTTATGTCCGCAAGAAGGGCAGCTACAACAGCATGCCTTATCTTTGTTACCCCCACAGCCCCAAAGTAAACAGCTAAAACGTAAAAAGTCGTTTCTGTGCTACCCATCATTGTCGAGGCAACATAGGAGCTATAGCTATCGGGTGCTTGCTCGACGATCGCACTCATTACTCCAAACGCCCCACTACCAGAAAGTGGTCTTACAATTGCCATTGGCAGAACATCCGCTGGTAGACCAAACAAACTGGTTAGAGGAGACACTAAGTATTCAAGAATGCTCATAGCTCCTGAAGCACGAAACATGGCGATTGCCACCAAAATAGCGACTAGGTAGGGAATAATTTTCACCGCGATATCAAAGCCTTGTTTCGCACCCTCACAAACCGCATCGTAGATTTTCACGCCTCGCCATAAACCGTAACAAACTATTGCAAGCATCAAAAAAGGCATGAGCCAGTTGCTCATCAATTCATTGAGCAAAAATTCTCTAGTTGTGTCCTGTGTTTGCAGGGCTGCTCTGGCCGCAAGAGCAAATATACCAATCAAGGCAATCAGTGAAACTACCCTAGAGCCACTACTCGGCTCAACCAGAAGATGCTCGTAGCTATCTACCTCAACTTCTTCCTGCTCAGCATCTTCTGACTCGTCTTCAGTCAAAGGCTCAACTTCCTCTAGATTTTGTTTATACTTGCGATCGACCCCTGCCAAGGTCAAAGAAAACGTAATCGCAACTAGGGTTGAAGCTAGGGTGGCCAAAATCGTCGGAACAAAAATACTAGCTGGCACACTGCTACCAGCAGCTGCTCGAACACCAATAACCCCCAGTGGTAACAAGGCCACACTGGAAGTATTGATGGCTAAAAAAGTGCACATCGCATTAGTGGCTGTACCCTTCAAAGGATTAAGACGATTGAGCTCCATCATCGCTCTGATACCAAAAGGAGTTGCCGCGTTACCAAGCCCAAGCATATTAGCTGACATGTTGAGCATCATCGCTCCCATGGCTGGATGATCCGCTGGGACATCCGGAAAAAGCCTTCTCATTAGGGGTTTGACCAGCTTAGCTAGTGAAAACATCGCTCCACCGGCTTCTAAAATCCTAACCAGTCCAAGCCATAGAGCCATAACTCCAATTAGGCCAATAGCCAAAGAAACAGAACCTTTGGCTGCGTCAAAACTACTGTCCGTAATTTCTTTCATTTTCCCCTGCCAACCCGCGACCAGGATGCTGACTAGAAGAAAAAGTATAAATATATGATTTATTGCAGAAGTTTTAGTTTTCATAGCCAAGCAGAACTGTTCCTACCAACGGTCTTTAAATGGAACTATGAAACAAAAGGATAGTTCCTTGGGAAGTCATCTCATCGGACGATTCCAAGGAACGTAAGTTACCAACGAATCACAGAAGAGCATTCTAAGCTCAAAGCTTTGCAGCCCTTCGTGGATTCGTCAATCTATGAGAGGGTTGTCAGAAGGTCTAGTGCCACTTGGTGCTAACTTTTCTTGAACCAGGCTCGGTAACCGACTGTCGAGCACCAAGGCCTTTCATAGGAACAACAACTAGCCCACCCGACTTAAGCTTGCGTTCAATATCAAGCTGAATTGAATTGGAAGGTGTAGGCTCGACAGTATTCAGTTTTTGAATACGCTTGAAATGTTTTCTAGTGAAATTTTGATCGCTTACGAATAGGTTTCTAGGCATCAGACCAGTCCTCAACAAAGACCCGAATAAAACCAATCAAAAATAAGAAAAAACAAAGAAAAACCGTATAGGTCGGTTATAGCTACTCAGGGTTTCCCCACTCATATAATAGCCGTCTACTATTGTTATTACAAAGGCTGGTCAATGTGTGACCTAAGATTCGGCATGGAGGCCCCCTTAAACGGGGCCTCCCTAAACCTAGAAACTAGGCTATTTCTGAGCTAAAACGCCTATTTTACAACAAAAGCTAGCTTGCAATTAACTCGATATTGCGAAATTCCGCTTTCATTTACCCTGGCGGAATGCTTAAGCACTTCAACACCTGTGATTCCCTTAATGCTCTTAGAGGCCTTAGCAACGGCTTGCTCTACGGCATTTTCGAAACTCTTGGTCGAAACACCCATTACTTCAATAATCTTGATTGCGCCTTCCTCGATTTGTTCACTCATTGTCCTACTCCCATATTGTGTTAATTATTAAGACTACTTAGATGTTCACCATCAAGAGCAAAGATCAACATAGAAATTTATAATTTCGGCCTTGCCCTATTTAAGGCAAACAAGCCATATGCCATTTGTTCAATGTTTTAAGGGGCTTAGACCGAGAAGGCTGGTTTTGCTAAAATTATCGAAGAAAATCAGTAATTTGCAGGAATGTCTGCCAATTTTACAGCATCCTAATACTGTCTTTAAAACACAGTAAAAGTAGGGCGGGTTGAGCTAAGGAATGCCTAACATAAAGCGACAAAAATCTGAGGCCAAAAAAATCCTCACCCTAGAGGAAAAGGCACGCCGATTAAGGATGACCAAAGGGCGTTACATCTCTTACCGAGCGGCTGATAATGTTCAACGCTGGCTAGAATCCACCTCTGTCAACATCATTATCGCCTTGCTGATCCTAATCAGTGTCTTTCTAATTATCTTGGAGTTTCTACTCCCGAAAGGGCCCAGACTAACAAGCATAGAAGAACTCAATGACATTCTTACCTGGTTTTTCTGTGTAGAGTTAACCTTAAGAGGTTTAGTCGCCAGAAATAAGAAAATATTTTTCTCTAATTACTGGATCGACATCATCGCTGTAATTCCTCTGTTTAGGTTCTTTAGAACCTTGAGAGTCCTGCGGCTTCTAAGGATTCTTCGATTGGCCCGTGCAGCCACCTTACTACTAAAAGAGTCAGGATGGCTTTCCTCTAGACTTGAAAAACATTTTGGTAGTTTTGGCTTCCTGGCACTGACTGCGGCTTTGCTAATCGTATGTTCAGCCGTGGCCTATTTAAACTTTGAGAGAGTAAATCCTGATACAGCAATTCCTATTTCTACGCTTGGCAATCAGGTTTGGAACTCAAGTCTTCTTTTTATCTCCGGTGAAGTTGTGGGCGAAATTCCCAGAACTAAAGGCGGAAAAATCGTAACTTTATTAACCACTCTCGCTGGACTGGTGGTATTTGCCATTATGGTAGGTACCATTTCAGCTGCGATGACCAACTATTTTAAATCAAAAATGGAAGCCCACGACCTACAACTGAAAGACCTAGAGCAACATATAATTATTTGTGGATACGACTCTAAGGTGGATATCATTCTTCAAGAGCTCGAAGCAGCCCCAGATGTTTGGCGAAGAGGAGTAGTTCTCGTGGCGGAAACCGAGAAAAATCTTTTCGAATTGCCCTTAAAAAATAAAAAAAGACTCTTTCATCTCAATGAAGATTTCACCAAAATTGAAATCCTCGAAAAAGCGGGTGCAGCAAAAGCTAGAACTGCCTTAGTTCTAGCCGATCCCGGCAACAACCTAGGAGACCAAGACAGAGATGCTCGGACGGTTCTAGCGGCCCTTACGATTGAAAAACTTAACCCCAGTATTTTCACCTGCGCCGAGCTAATTAGCGCAGACAATGCCTCTCACCTGAAGCTAGCAGGGGTTGAAGAAATTGTTTCTAGGAATAATCTTTCAGCAGGCCTTTTTGCTTCATCGGCTGTCAACGAAGGAATCTCAGGAATTGTTTCAGATATACTGTCACACAAAGAAGGCAACTATTTTCGAAAAATGGATCTTCCTAAAGACCTAATCGGTAAAACTTTCTACGAGGCAACAAGCTATTTCAAGAAAGAGCTAGATTCGCTTTTAATTGCAGTTGAGAGAGTTGAAGAGAACGGTTTACCAGACCAACATGTCAACCCTTCAAGAGACTATCAACTTAACGAAGGGGACCGACTAACTCTAATCATTAAAAGAAACTCTAGTATTTGTGATCTTTAAAAGATAGCTCTGAGAAAAAGTCGGCAAAAACGTCTAGAAAGATTGTTTCTAGACCCCTACCAACAAGCTTATTTTAAAGTAATAAATTTGATAAAAATAACTAAAAATATCTTAGCTTAGACGCTAACTCTAAACCCAATGCGCCTTTTATATTATCTGCAACCAATT
>CALIEE010000067.1 GCA_938022485.1 uncultured bacterium
TTTGGTGGGCAGCCGCTACAAAACTCGCATAATCTTTTTCTAAAGGAGAGCAAGGCAGAGCTGGTGGTAGTAGACCCTTTTGCGCAGATAGTTAACCCTTGGAGGAGGGACTGCACTCAGTTTCAAGCTAGTCCAAAAGATGTTTTTGAAACTGAAATATCTCCTGTTGCTAAGACCTCTTCACTTTCCAAACTAAGCATTGAGACCAACGAAAGACTTAAGTCTTTCACCTCGAAAGGAGATTGTTTTTCTGAAATCGAAATCTGCAGGGAGATTTGTCGAATTGTGGAGCCTCGAGAATCTTTGTTTGTTGGCAATAGCCTTCCTATCCGGGCACTTGATCTCGTAGCCCCTGGCAAGCCATTGAGCCTTGGCCACAATAGAGGTGTCAGTGGAATTGATGGTCTCATCGCAACAGCCACTGGTTTCTTAGGGTCTGCTGGTGAAAATAACGGCACTCTAGTTATTGGAGACATGTCCTTACTCCATGATTTAAACAGTCTAGCTTTGGTAAGAAAATCTAAAAGGCCAATAAACGTGGTTCTTTTGAATAACCAGGGAGGGCAGATATTCTCAAGGCTACCTACGCTTCCAGAAGTGCCAGGTTTTCAGGAGTGTTTTGTTGCCAAGCAGGATCTTGAGTTTGAGAATGCAGCTATGGCCTTTGGCTTGGAATACCGCCGAGCGATTGATATACAGAGCTTCCGGGAGGAGTTCTCTGCGGCTAGAAAAGCTGGGGAGAATTGTCTACTAGAAGTTATTTTGGAACCGGATGCATTTAACAAATCTTTAGTTGAGCATGGTCGTCAAGTGAATGATGCATTACTCAGTTTGGCTTAAGTTTATAGACCAGAGAAATTGGTATGAATCAGCAAGCAGTGAGAAAAACAGAAATGGTTAAGTGGGAAAAAGCAGCAGATTTCGAAGATATCGAATACGAAAAATTCGGAGGAATTGCTCGAATAACTATCAATCGCCCTGAAGTTAGAAACGCTTTTAGGCCTCTAACTGTTGTTGAAATGAGACAAGCTTTGGCTGATGCACGGGAAGATGCCGATGTAGGGGTAATAGTTCTGACTGGAAAAGGAGAAAAAGCTTTTTGTTCGGGAGGCGACCAAAAAGTTCGCGGTGACCATGGTTATAAAGACGATAAAGGAGTTCATCGTCTCAACGTCTTAGACTTTCAAAAAGATATCCGCTTTTGTCCAAAACCAGTAATCGCAGCAGTCGCTGGCTATTCAATTGGAGGTGGTCACGTTTTACACCTGGTTTGTGACCTAACAATAGCCGCAGATAATGCAGTTTTTGGTCAAACTGGGCCCAAGGTCGGCTCTTTTGATGGAGGCCTTGGTGCCAGTTATATGGCTCGAATCGTCGGGCAGAAAAAGGCCCGTGAAATATGGTATTTGTGCCGACAGTACAATGCTCAGGAAGCTTTAGACATGGGTCTGGTTAACACCGTTGTTCCTTACCAAGACCTAGAGGCTACTTATGTTGAGTGGTGCCAAGAAATACTTCAAAATAGTCCAATCGCTCTTCGTTGCTTAAAGTCTGCTCTTAACGCTGACTGTGACGGACAAATTGGTCTTCAGGATTTGGCCGGAAATGCCACAATGCTTTTTTATATGACTGAAGAGGGGCAGGAAGGGAAAAATGCTTTCCTGGAAAAGAGATCTCCCGACTTCAAGAAATTTAAACGAGCCCCCTAAGGGTGAGAAAGAACCTTTCTCTTCGTTGCTCTGCGGGATCTCCTCATTGCGGCGTGCGGCAGCACGCCTCACTCGTCGACCCTTGAGCGCCTCGACAAAAATCCTTTCTAACCCTTAGGAATTTGGTTGAGAGATGAGTTTAATAACCCTCCCTGAACCCTAGGAAGTTTAGTGCGGCGATGTGGTATTTATTTTTCTCGTTCTGACAGTAGTTTACCTTAGGATGATTTATTGAAGCTACCAGTTAAAGATACGCCGGAGTTTTTGGTTCAAAGCCAAGATGGTCCAGCTGTGCGTAACCGTTGTGGAAAGCGTGTAAACGCTCGGGTACTCTGGTTGAGTGAATCATTGGATTTAAAAAAGGGCGATAAAGTTGCTCTGGTTGCGGCCTCCGACCAGCCCACAATTGAGACTATTTTTGCTTGCTTAAAGCTAGGCCTTGAACTTCTACTCTTGCCTGAAGCAGCTTCGCCAGAGGAGCTAGAGGTATTAGTCCAGAAAGCTAAAAGTATTTTGGTTCTTGGGAGTGCCCCAATGCTTGGGATACCCAGCCACCAGATTCCGACTAAGCCTGAAAAAGTCGAACAAGAATTTTCATTGGATCTAGAAAGCAAAGTTTTATTCCCCACTTCTGGAAGCTCCGGGCCATCAAAAATTGTTATTCATAAACTCTCTTCTTTACTTGAGGTAGCACAGGCTTCGAACCAAGTGACAGGCCTTGCAAGTGGTGATAACTGGCTTTTAACCCTTCCTCTTAACCATGTCGGAGGTTTTTCGGTTTTATTAAGGGTTGTTCTAGTCGGAGCCAAACTTTCAATCCCAGATCGGCAAGGTCTTTCTAGCTTATCCGATAACTTTTCTTTTTTTTCGCCCAGCCATATTTCTCTGGTTCCAGTGATGCTAAGAAAATTGGTTGATAGTGCGATAAAACTTAATTTTTCGGTTTTAAAGGCTGCTCTGGTGTCAGGAGATGCTCTAAGTCCCAATTTGTCCTCGACCGCGGTTGAGGCAGGTATTCCTGTTTTAACCAGCTATGGTTCAACAGAGCTTGGCTCAACTGCTTTCTCGAATACCATTGATGATGCTGATCCAGCTAACTCAAGCTATGGAAATCCTTTAGCGGGAATCGAGATAAAAATCCTTGAAAGTGGAGAGATTGCCCTTCGAGGACCTAACCTGTTTCTTGGTTACTTGGGTGAAGCGGCTGATTATTCAAGCGAGTGGTTTACCACCGGAGACTTGGGTGAAATTGATAGTGATCGCAGGCTTTCTATTAGAGGTAGAAAGAGCCGAATTATTATTAGTGGCGGTGAAAATGTTCATCCTGAGGAAATTGAATCAATTGCTCGCCAGGTAAAGGGAGTTAAGGAAGCAATTGTTATAGCTGAAAGCGATGAAAAATGGGGACAACGGCCAGTTCTTTTAGTGCGAGTAGATTCCACAAGAGGCTTCGCCAGTGAGCCCGACAGTGAGTCAGCTCATGAAACCTTAGAGCAAAGGCTTCTACGGAAATTGAAAGAAGGGCTTTCAGGGTTTAAAGTGCCTGCAACTGTTAAAATAGTTGAAGAATTTAAGTATCTGCCAAGTGGCAAGCTAGATTACAGAAGCTAAAGCTTACATTTCTTTAACGAGACCCTAGGACTTGCTTCTGATAAGTTGTTTAACAGTTATGTCCGAAGATTCCACCCAAGCAGAAGATAGTCTAGTTTCTCTTTTAATTGACAGAGAGAGCTTACTAATTGACCGTGATCTTAGCTGGCTTCAGTTCAACGAGCGTGTTCTGGCCCAGGGTGAAGATAAGAGCAATCCTTTGCTCGAGCGTTTGAAATTTCTCGGTATTACAAGCTCTAATTTCGATGAATTCTTCATGGTTCGCTTTGCCTCGCTTCGAAGAAAAGTTAAAGACCTTAAGAATCGCAAATCCAGAAAAGAGGAGTATTTGCGTCAGCTTCAAATTCAGGAAGAGATGCTCCGTTCAGTTCCTCGTTTCATCGGGAAACAGAGGAGACTTTTTGATTCTTTGATTCGTGATCTTGTCGAACATAATATACAGATAGTTAAAAACTGTAGTGCTGACCAAGAGCTTAGAGCTCTAGCAAGAGAAGTCTTTTTCGAAGAAGTTTTACCTTTGTTGCCAGGGTTTTCTGAGCAACAAGCAGCAAGACTTCAACATATAGGAAACCTGCAAAAAGCTATCTTGTTTGCTGACCGCGGTTTGCTAATTGTTCCAAGAGGAATGCCTGGTTTTTTTTCGAGGAGGCATAAAAAGAAAATCTGGGTATTTGGCTTTGAGGATCTAGTAGGAGAATTTCTTTCAGATGCTCTTGGAAAAGAGAACAAGAGCTTAGTCTTTCGGTTAACCAGAGATGCTGATGTTGTGCTTGATCTAAAAAATGAAGATTCAGAGCTAATCCCTGAAATAGTTAGGAAAAAAATAGATTCTCGTGAGCACAGAAAAGTTCTTCGAATCCAGTATATTGCCCCCACAACGAATCAAGATGATCTGGAGCGGATTTCTAAGTTCTTCAAAATTGATACTGAGCAGTGTTTTAGTCACAAGTATAGTCTATCCTTAAAAGATCTAATCGCTCTTCCCCCAGCCCTTGAGAAACTTGATGTTTCTAAGAAGCTCTTCTATCCACCTCTTAAACAATGCCTTCCCTATCCTTTTGATAAGAAGGGAGATATTCTTTCAGAGCTTGAAAAAAAGGATTTCTTTTTTCATCACCCCTATGATTCATTTTTGTCTTATACCAATTTTTTAGAAGCTGCGGTGTTGGATAAAAACGTAGAATCGATTCAACAGACTGTTTACCGTACAGACGCCTTGTCCGATGTAACTAACTTGCTTTGTAAGGCAGCAGAAAAAGGTAAGAAAGTAAGAGTATTCATTGAGCCTAGAGCTCGCTTTGATGAAATAAATAATATTAGCTTAGCCGAGCAGCTTCGTTCTGCAGGAGTGGAGGTCATCTTTGCCAGTAGCTCCCTAAAAATGCATGCAAAGCTTGCCAATATTACTCGTAAGAAGGGCAAGGAACTTCAGAGTTTCACTCACCTATCTACTGGAAACTATAACGCCCAGACAGCCCGAGTATATACAGATATGGCGATTATCACTGCCGACGAAACAATTGGAAGTGATGCTAGAGTTTTCTTTGACAGTATTGCCAACAAAGAACTTCCGGAAGATTTGGAAGCTCTTTTAATTGCTCCCACAGGATTGCATAAAAAATTATTAAAATTAATTGCCGGTGAAATTGCCAGTGCGAAAAAGGGAGAATCTTCCTTTATTTACGCCAAGATGAACGCGCTGATAGATCCTAAGATTATAGTCAGTCTTTACCAAGCCTCTCAGGCAGGGGTGAAGATTCATCTCAATGTTAGAGGGGCTTGTGCCTTACTTCCAGGTGTAAAGGGACTGAGCGACAATATAACAATCACTAGTATAGTGGATCGTTTCTTAGAGCACAGCCGGGTGTATTATTTTAAACACGAAGGTGAGATTTATCTATCTAGCGCTGACTGGATGCCAAGAAATTTTTTCTCTCGCCTCGAAATAGCCTTTCCAATTAAGGATGATCGAATCTATGACTTCATTAGTGAAAACGTAATTCCGGTTTATCTTCAAGACAATGTTAAAGCTAGAAAACTTACTAGACAGGGAGTTTGGCGAAAAACTCCAGTACGAGATGGAAACAGAGTTCAGGCTCAAAAAGTGTTTACAGCTTTGGCTGAAAAGCAGTATGTAAAGACTCCCCTGGATCGTTAGCCTTTTCTATAAATTACTATCTGATTACGAGAGCTTAGGCTTTTGAATTAAGTCTCATTTGACTTGCTGGTTTAGCAGCGTATCGTCTTCCGATTGCTGCTTAGCTAAGTTCTTTTTTATACATTCCTCCTTTCCACCAATAGCCGGTAGAAGAAATTTTTTAATACTTAGAGACCGACTTGGTCTGTAAAAGGAGATTGCTATGCAATTTCAACTGGAGGTTATTCCGGCAAAAAATATAGTTTCGGCAGAGACAGTAGGCGGAATCGAGGTTGCCGTTTTAAAATTGCAAACTAAGCCTATCCTTGATTTTGTGAATAAGTTTCATCATTTTTTGAGAAATGAAACTGAGGTTCCGAAAAGACCAGGGCAAGA
>CALIEE010000068.1 GCA_938022485.1 uncultured bacterium
AAAATATCTAGTTTGTTGGCACGGGCTGAGGGTTTAAATGAGACCTGTCCCTCTCTTTATGGGGAGTTGGTTGGAGTAACCGAGTTCCTTAGAAAGTGCCAAACTAGTAGTAGTGATTGTGATCTATCTGAACTGGTGCAATTGCCTAGCTCGACCCGTGATTTTCTTTCCTTGGCCCTTATTGATGAAACTCTGAGAGACGGCTCAGTAGAACAACATCAGTTAATGAGTTTACTTGGTAAGGTAGATTATAATCGACTTGCTTCGAAGGATTTACGTAGTCGTATATTAAATCGACTTGAGAAAATGACGGCTCCTCAGGAAAAATATTTCCTTGTTTATCCAAATTTGCGAGGATTTTTAGAATTGATTTCTTTTAGCCTTGGTGAGTTGAAAAGCTATAGTAAAAATTCATTGATGGCTATGGCTAGGTTCTGGAGATCATTTATTAGCTATTTTTTTATTTTTCTGATTTCCGTGGCATTCTTCTTCTTTGCTCTTCGAAAATATAGAGCGAAAGTTGGAAGCAAGGGAAAGACCGAGTTAAAGTTGCTCTTGCAATCGATGGGGCTTGCGGAGAATGTATCTCAAATAGAACTTAGTAGTCGTTTTAAGCAACTGGCTAAGCAGATTCACCCCGATGTTGGAGTTGGAGGCGATACGTTTGAGTTCGCAGATTTGAATTGGAGATATGAAAGGGCTTCGGAGTTAATGGAAGGACGTGCCGGTTCCCTATGTCTTAACTAGTCAGCTCTTTGGCCTTTCTGTTACTTTTGACTTGCGCCTGACTTCCGCCCCGACTATAAACTTTCGAGAAGGCTTCTTATTGGAAGTTTTTCTCACTATTGCCTGAGCCAATCGGACTGGCAGTATTTTTAAGCTTAAGAATATATTTGCCTGGATGTTTAGGCACCTAGTTCAAACTTTGCTCCTATGACAGTTTTAGACGTATCCCTGATTGATGAATCGCGAAGTCGGTATCTGACTTATGCCCTTAGTGTCGTCAACAGTCGTGCCCTGCCTGATGTTAGAGATGGCCTTAAGCCTGTGCAAAGGCGCATACTATATGCCATGGCAAAAAACTTGGGCCTCTCCCCTGACAAGGCTCATCGTAAGAGTGCTGCCGTAGTAGGTGAGGTTCTGGCTCGGTATCATCCTCATGGGGATGCTGCATGCTATGAAGCTATGGTGAGAATGTCTCAAGATTTTAATTTTCGGTATCCATTAATAGATGGTCAGGGAAATTTTGGATCTTTGGATGGAGACTCCGCAGCAGCCTACCGATATACCGAAGCTAGATTGATGCCTTTGGCTCTCGAAGTGGTCGGTGACATAGGAATGGATACCGTAGAAGAGCGGGAAAATTTCGATCAAACCCAGCTTGAACCAGTTGTTCTTCCATCACGAGTGCCTCAACTTTTAATCAATGGAACAACCGGAATTGCTGTTGGCATGGCCACTGCTATTCCTCCACATAATCTCAATGAAGTGGTGAAGGCCCTGCTACTTATTTTGGAAGACCCTGAGGTTAGTGAAACTAAAATATTGGGATGTATTAAAGGCCCAGATTTCCCAACAGGCTGTTCTATTTTGGCGACCAAAGGCGAGCTTAAGCAGGTATATCGCGATGGAAGAGGTCCGATAAAAACGCGAGCAGACTATAGGCTCGAGAAAGGAGCTAGGGGTAAGGAATTAATAGTTATTAATTCTATTCCTTACGCCACAGACAAATCCTCTCTCGTTGAAAAGATAGCAGACCTAATTATTGGCAAAAAGGTTCCTAATCTCAACGATGTTCGAGATGAATCTACGGACGTTGTTCGAATAGTTTTAGAGACAGGTGGTGATGCCGATCCGGTCAAGATAATGGCTTACCTCTATAAAAACACTCCGCTCGAACAAAATTTCAATGTCAACTTCACTGCATTGATTCCAACAGATAACCCTCTTTCGGGCAAGCCGGTACGATTATCTCTGCGAGAAATGCTAGAGCAGTTTATTAGCTTTCGTGAGGACGTAACAAAGCGAAAGCTAAATTGGGAGAAATCCAAGCTAGAGGAGCGAATCCATTTACTGGAAGGTTTGGTTTTTGTTTTTCCAGATATTCTAAAGGTTATCGAGATCGTTCGTAAGAGTTCAGGGCGCTCAGATGCGGCGGAGAAGCTTCAGAAAAAGTTTAAGCTAAGTGAGCTTCAGGCTTTTTTTATTGTAGACATGAGAATCTACCAACTCTCTAGAACTAACATAGATGAAGTAGAAGCGGAGCTTGCTGAGAAATCCAAGAGGGTGAAAGAGATTAACCGCATCTTGAAAAGTAAGAAGGCCGTGAGGAAAGAGATTTCTGAAGAGCTTCAGCAGATCGCGAAAACTTACGGAGATGCTAGAAGATCCGCCCTAGTGCATGATCATGAAGAGGAGGACTTTGATGCTGATGATTATGTCCAGCACGAAGATGCTTGGGTTATCGTTACCAAAGACGGTTGGGTTAAAAGAATAAGAACAAATAACGATCCGGAAACTACTCGGCTTCGGGATGGAGATAGTATTCTTTTCGTAACTGAAGCTTCCACTAAAGATTCTATTGCAGTCTTTAGCAATCAAGGCGTGT
Source organism: uncultured bacterium (assembly GCA_938022485.1). Classification (GTDB taxonomy): domain Bacteria; phylum Bdellovibrionota_C; class UBA2361; order SZUA-149; family CALKYB01; genus CALKYB01. The sequence continues at coordinate 2,609 of CALIEE010000068.1, forward strand.
ATTACACATCTAAGGTTTTAGATTTAAGTTCTACTTCAGGTTACGGCGACCCTATTCAAAAGCTTTTTAAGTTTAAGGACGGAGAGAAGATAACTTCAGTTCGATTGTTGCCTGAGGGGCAAGCAGTTGAGAAAGAGCTTTTGCTGTTCTCCAAGCGTGGTTTAGGCTTCAGAGTTTCTGGAGATACTATTTCCGAGACTAATCGAAACGGTAAGCGCCTGATGAAGTTAAAAGCAGGTGATGAACTGGCAGGGGTCACTGAAGTGGACACCAAGTTGTTAATTCTTGTGAGTGAGCAGGGTTATGGTTTTTCCTTTGCTGCCGAGGAAGTGCCGGTGCTTTCAAACGCTGGTAAGGGGGTTATACTTCAGAAAATGCCTGACAATGATAATCTTGTTTTAGTAAAGAGTGTCACCAAGAAAGAGTCTGTAGAGTTACTTCTCGCAAAAGATAAAACAAAAAAAATTGCGGTCTCCGAGTTTAAAAGCTCCTTGCGAGCGAAGAGAGGTAACAAGGTGGTTAAGCGCGGTATGCCAGTTATCGGTGAGATTATAGAGGTTTAATTGATGGCATCAGCTAAGAAGAAATCATACAAAGCATCCGATATTGAAGTTCTTGAGGGACTTGAGCCTGTTCGTCAGCGACCAGGGATGTACATTGCTGGGACTGATACTCCGGCAGGTTTGCACCAACTAGTCTTTGAAATTCTCGATAACAGTGTAGACGAGGCTATGAATGGCCACGCTGATACGATTGACGTGATCCTTCATAAAGACGGGGAGAGTGTCAGTGTGAAGGATAACGGTCGAGGCATTCCAGTTGATAAGCATCCTAAGTTTAAAAAATCAGCACTTGAACTAATTCTTACCACGCTTCACGCCGGCGGAAAGTTCACAGATAAAAACTATAAAAGTGCCGGTGGCCTACATGGAGTGGGCAGCTCAGTGGTCAATGCTCTTAGTAGCGAAATGGTCGCTACTGTGCTGAGAGATGGAAAAGAATACTCTCAAGGATTTTCAAGAGGTAAGCCAACTTCCAAACTTAAATCTAAGTCAGTTGGTGGACGAAAGACTGGAACTACGATCTTTTTTAGGCCAGACGATAAAATTTTTCCAAAGACTCAATTTTCAAGCAAGAAAATTGCTGAAACTCTAAAAACCAAAGCTTATCTTAACCCAGGGTTAAAACTAGTTTACCTTGATGAGAAGACCAAAAAGAAGGAAACCTTTCACTTTGAAGAAGGTCTTGCTGCTTTTTTAAAAGATGAGCTTGAAAGAAAAAAGATTAGTTCATTTATTGATCCAATCCTGATCGAAAAAAATGACGAGATTGACGTTAGTCTTGCGCTGGTTTGGACAGAAACTCCTCGAGAAGAATTTTACTCTTATGTGAACGGGATTCACACCTCTGATGGTGGTTCTCATGAGAATGGGGCGAGGGCTGGAATTGTTAGAGCCTTAAGGAATTATATTTCAGTACATAAGGTTCAAACCAAAGGCCTGAAAATTGGAGCTGAGGATATTAGAGAGGGCATAGTTTGCTTTGTGTCCGTAAAGCTCCCGGGTGATAGATATCAGGCACAGTTTCAAGGGCAGACTAAGAGTCGACTTAACAATCCAGAGATTGCTCCCCTTGTTGAGTCAGCAACAAAAAGCCTTGAGCAAATCTTAAATGAATCTCCTTCTACCGCCGGATTAATAGTTGAGAGAATTCTACTTGCTGCTCGTGCCCGTGCAGCTTCCAGAGCTGCCAGCCAAAGCGTGAGACGAAAAACTGGGATTAGTCATCGACTAAATCTGCCTGGTAAACTTGCTGATTGCTCAAGTAATAAGCCCGGCGAGACAGAGCTTTTTATTGTTGAGGGAGATAGCGCCGGAGGCTCGGCTAAACAGGGTCGAGATAGAAAATGCCAAGCTGTATTGCCTTTAAGAGGTAAGGTCTTAAATACTATTGCATCTCCTAAGAAAAAAATTACTGAAAATAAAGAACTTAGTAATATTATCTCTGCTCTTGGCTGCGGAGCAGGGGAAGAAATCCGACTGGATAAACTTCGCTATGGAAAAGTGATAATTCTCACTGATGCCGATGCTGATGGAATGCATATAGCAACATTGTTGCTTGCTTTTTTCTTTAAGCACATGAAAGCCTTGATAGATGAAGGATGCCTTTATATTGGAAAGCCTCCACTATTTGGGGTTTTCCCAAAAGGCGGAGCAAAGTCTCAGGAAGATGCTAGTGCCAAAAAGAAATCAGGGGGGCGAAAAAAGAAAGGACCTTTTTGGGCCTACTCTGATGATGAGCTTGAGAAAATAATAAAAAAAGAAAAACTAAACCAACCTAGAATAGTTCGCTACAAAGGACTTGGTGAGATGAATCCGGGAACACTTTGGGACACAACTCTGGATCCCGAAAACCGAACTATTCTGAGAGTTTCTGCGGACGATGAGGCTTTGGTGATGGATCATTTACAGTCTTTGATGGGTAGTGATCCTTCTACTCGGTATCAGTTGATACAAGATAACGCGGAACTAATAGAAGTAGACGTCTAAGTAAGCTTTCAAGCGGCCCTTTTCTTCGTTGCTCAGCAGGCCTTCTCACTGCGGCGTGCCGCAAGCACGCCTCATTCGTCAGCCTTTGAGCGCCTCGATAAGAACCACCTGAAAGCTTACTACTACTAGACGCTGGCTATTAAGTCATTGAAATAACTAGGTAAAATTCATGACTAAAGCCATAGCTTTTCTTGGTCGTTTTTAAGTCACTCTTTCTTTTAAAACCCCATAACTTTCCAAGATTCCTTAGGCTTTTCTTTTTTTGGGCCTAAAGGAGAGTTGATGTTCCTGTAGCACCAGCTTTTTAAATATTTAAAAATTTCATACTGGCAGAATCTTTTCGCAGTTTCGACACAGATCGTAGCCCCGATGTGTGTCGTCACTGCGGCAGTTAAAAGGTTTGGAT
>CALIEE010000069.1 GCA_938022485.1 uncultured bacterium
TGCTTTCGTATAAATTCCTCCACCTACTCTAGCGAAAAGAGCGATGGAAGAAGCTCCCATGGCAAAACCGGTAATATGCTTTACACTTTCAACACTACCGAAAAGCCAATAGAGAAGGCCAACACCCAACAATCCTAAACTAGCAACAGCTAAGCCCATAACCGCTCCACCTTTGAAGGCAACGGAAAGAGCCTCTGCTTGGCCACTCTCTTTTGCAGCCGCGCAAGTTCTTACGTTAGCTTTTGTCGCGGAAAGCATTCCAGCGTATCCAGCACAAACAGAACATCCTGCTCCAACAAGGAACGAGAATGCTGTCTTCCAACCCAACTCAGGCATGATAAGAATCAATAAGAAAACCACTGCGACAAAGACAGAAAGAATTCGATACTCGGCCTTAAGAAAAGCCATCGCACCATCATGAATCTGGTCCGAAATACCCTTCATTGTTTCGTCGCCCTCTGAGGCTGCTATAAGCTCTGAGTAAAGTCTCCAAGCATAAAAGAGGCCCAAGATTCCTGCCAAAGGGGCAAGGAAGCTGAAGAAACTGGTAATAGTCGCCATAACGTATCCTATAATTCTGGGTATTGTTTTGTTAAATAATCACTTAGCTAGTGGGAACCTTTCCGACACTCGGCAGAACGCTTCTCACTAACCACCTGAATTTACTGTTATTTTACTTCTTATTAAACCTACTTTGAACAGCCTCAACCTCGTCCGACACACACATCAGAGCGGCCTCAGAGGCTTTCGAGACCGCCTCTTCTAGCAGTAATTGATCCTCTCGTCCAGGCTTGCCAAGAACCCAATCCTCAACATTTCTAGGCCCTTCTTTTGGTTGATAATCACGAGGATGGCCTATGCCAACACGAATCCTTGTGAAGGCCTTGCTGCTTAAATGGCTGAATAAATCGTTTAGACCGTTGTGACCTCCACTGGAACCTCCCTGCTTAATTTGAATCCTCCCGGGGGCCAAATCAAGCTCATCGTGAACCACTACGATGTCCCCAGGATCAATCTTGTAAAATCGGATAGGACCACTAGCAGCCTGACCACTTCTGTTCATATAAGTTTGTGGTTTGATCAAGATTAGAGAGTCACTTCGGTAACTCGATTTAGCAATCTGGCAGTTATTTTGCTCCTTCCAAGAACAGTTTAGCTCCTCAACCAGCTTGTCTAAAACCCAAAAACCGGCGTTGTGACGAGTAAACTCGTAGTTACCACCGGGATTTCCTAGGCCTATGACAGCTTTCAAGTTAAAGTTCTAGCCGGAAGCTAGCCGTTGTAAAAAGCTTACTCTTTTTTGTCCTTAGCTTCTGCATCAGTGCTAGCTGCTGCCTCACCGTCAGCAGGCGGTGCTCCTTCCCCTTCAGCTGTCTCTTCAGCCGCAGCTGGCTCTTCTTCAGCAGCTCTTTTAGCAAGACCACTCACTACCGCGATTTCAGGAGAAGAAAGTAACTCCACACCTGCTGGAAGGTTAATATCCTTCAACTGAAGTGAGCCACCGGCCTCCAGCGAACTGATATCCAGTTCCAAATCGGAGGGAATCTCTCTTGGAAGACAGTTTACTTCTGCCTCGTAAAACAACTGGTTAACAATACCACCTGATATCTTGATTGAAGTAGCCTCACCGGTAAGAGTAATTGGAACACTTACAGAGATCTTGGTTCCAGCAGTAACACGACAAAAATCGATATGCTGAATGATACTCTTCAAAGGTTCAACCTGTATATCCTTAATCAGAGTAAGGTCTTCGTTGGTTTGCTCGCTATCCCCCTTTAGCTTGTATAGCTGCGAAGGCGTTTTACCAGCAACCTGACGACGAAAATGACGAGAATCAACTTCAATCGTTACAGCCTCTGTACCCTCTGAATACAAAACAGCTGGAATAGATCCCGCCCTTCGAATTGCTCTAAGAGCGTTCTTACCCTTGGCGGACCGTGATTTAACTTCGATTTCTATGACTTCCATTGTCTTACCTAGTATCTATTACATTAAGAATTTTTAATCAGTCCCCGAACAAGCAGCTCACGGAGTCCTCGTCGTGAATTCGCTTTATAGCCTCTCCCAACAATCCTGAAACTGATAATTGAACGAATTTATCATATTTTTCAAGGTCTGGCTTATAAATAGAGTCACTAACGAACACTTTCTCTATAGCGCTACCCTGTAAACGTTCTACAGCATCTCCGGACAAAACTGCATGGCTACAGCAACAAATTACTTTCTGAGCCCCTTCTTCCAAAAGTGCATTCGCGGCTTTGATTAGGGTCCCTCCCGTGTCGACCATATCGTCAACCAGAATAGCTGTTTGACCCTTCACTTCACCAACCACGTTCATACCGGCAATTTCATTTGGCCCTGAACGCCTTTTATCAATGATAGCAAGCTGTGCGTCTAAACGCTTGGCATAGGCTCTGGCCCTGGCGACACCACCGGCATCAGGAGAAACGATTGTAATAGGTTCTGAGGGATATTCATCTCGAATCCGATCTAAAAGCACTGGTCTAGCGTAAAGATTATCCACTGGTACATCGAAAAAACCCATGATTTGTCCAGCATGTAGATCCATAGTGAGCACTCGATTGGCACCAGCCGTTGAAATCAGGTCAGAGACTAACTTAGCTGTGATCGGAACTCTGGGTTTTAATTTCCTATCCTGCCGGGCATAGCCAAAATAGGGTAACACTGCAGTAATTCTACGAGCACTAGCCCTTTTTAAAGCATCAATGATGATCAATAACTCCATTAGGTAGACATTGACAGGTGTGGAAGTGCTCTGAATAACGAAAACGTCATTACCTCGAACATTTTCGCCAATCTCTACTGACAACTCCCCATCACTAAACCTACGAACATCACATTTACTAAGCCCAACACCGGCGACTTCCGCAGCGCTCTGCGCCAAAGTTGGATTAGACCGACCTGTAATTATTGCTAATCGACCGCGAGTTGAGGGTGAAGAAGCTTTATTGCCAGAATTACCAGAGGACATAAATCTTTAAGCTCCCCGCATCAATCATCAAAGGAAATTTAGAAACATTGTTAGTTACGCCGAACTAAACAGAGTTCAACGTTACAAGGTCCACTAAAAATTTCAGTTTTCGAATAGGAAATCGATGGCTGGGCCAGGAGGACTCGAACCTCCGCATGACGGGATCAAAACCCGTTGCCTTACCAACTTGGCTATGGCCCACCAAAAATCCTAAAATCCAAAACAAAAATTAGCAGCGAAACCTCGCCAGCTCAACAAAACTGGTCGCGCGGTCTTTTAGCTGCAATTCGGCCTGCAGTCCAGTCAGGATTTGATTTACGTAGAAAATACCCTCTTTGTTGACTAATTTACTAAAGAAGAAACTCAGCCGGACCGGCTAACCAATAAGCACTAGGGAGCTTCTGTTGGAGATGATGGAATAAATTATCAGCTCTCCCAAACTTTGCTATGACCGCTCTTGTGGAGCCACTACCACACAATACTGAACAGAGAACATCTTGCTCGAAACCCATCAAGCAGGACCCGAGAAGGTCTTTAAAACGGCCTGCTTCAGAGATGACAGATTCCAAATTTACATCAAAGTCATTCTCCACCCAATGTTCAAGCTTTTCAGGCTCAAGATCAAAAAACTCTCCGCTAAAATGCCCTAGGCCCGCCAAAAGCTCCTCCGGGCTAGGCATTTGATGAGAGGTGCTCTCACCTCTATTTAAACTTTTGTAAGCTGCAGCCGTGTTAGCACCAAAGTCGGGCTTCACTAAAATTACTCTAAGACTGCGAAAAAAATCTAGGGAATTCTGGCTGAGTCTAATTGTCTCAACTTTGTTTCCGTATTCCGTTCCGACTGTTAACCCAGGCTTCAAGAAATGAGGAATATCTGCACCTAAATCACCTGCTTTCTCGAGCAAAGAGCTCTCAGGCCAATTATTCTCATTAGTCAAAGCTCTAATCACCGTGGCCGCATTTGAGCTACCGCCACCTAGCCCCGCTTCCGCTGGAAGCCTCTTATATAGCTGGAAGTTGAGGCTGGAATTAAAATCACTACCCTGGCTAAACAAACCTGCAGCTTTCAGTACCAAATTAGATTCGGATTCTAGTAGGCTCTTAAAGACCTGCGCGCCCTCACCTAAATGTCGATGTAGTTCCTCGTCTAGATTTACTTCAATACCCGCAAGTTTGCTGTCACGGCGGCTACCGACAAATAAACTATCTCCATAGTTTAACTTGGCCACAACGGTAGTGACCTGATGAAACCCTGAAGGCTCCTTACCCCCAACCTTCAATACTAGGTTGATCTTAGATGGAGAGAAAATATTAGTTTGGTTTACCAAGGGAACAAAAATTTAGAGTCCTAAAGTGATTTGCTATAGTTAGCTTCATCTTGCTTGTATTTGTTATGGGAATGTGGAAACCTTGTCCAGGCAGTTGATAATAATAGCTCAGGCAGGGACCTGGACGGGCTTGCCCTGGTGCTTAAAGTAATTCGACTTACATGAAGTCTTAGCTAAACAGCTTACTTCCAAAAGTCGAACGGAGGTGTTGAATGGATGTCTCATCAAAATTCACTAGCTGTTTAAAGTGCAATAAGGGAGTTTTGCTTCCACTTTCTGACTACGGTCAGGACGGAGCCGCGGTAACTTACAAAGCTTGGGCTTGTAACAATCCTGATTGTGGATTCTCGCTTAGAATTGACAAGGGAGAGGTAACCTACGGTAAAAAAATCCAACCTAAAAATTAGGGGCTACCTTAATTTTTGGTTTGAGAAACTTCTTACTACTCCGAAGGCTCTGGTTCTTTTTTGGCAGAACCTGCCTTTTCATCCTTAGCTCTTTTGCCAACTTCGCCCTTTTCGGTAATCCCAAGCTTATCCATTTTATACTTAAGAATTCTTCGACTTATACCTAAAAGCTTAGCGGCTCTTGTCTGTACGCCCCCAGCTTTTTTCAGCGCTTTAACTATTAGTTCGGTTTCGAATATTCTCTCGGCTTCCACGAATGGCATAATTCCATCAAGAACTTTATTTTTTAGTTCCACCTGTCCGCTAGTCACTTTTAGTCGAGAGGGCAAGTCTTCAGCTCCTAGCTGATCTTCAGTACTAAGAGCCAATATACTTTCAATTACATTTTCGAGCTCCCGCACATTCCCTGGCCAAGAAAAATTCTCCATTATCTCCCAAGCCTCTTCAGTTAAAGTTGGGCGTCTGTTGTTGTAAATCGGAGCAAGTCGATTGAGGAAAAACTCTGCCAATTGCTTAATGTCAGACCGCCTCTCCCGTAACGGTGGAGCTTCCAGGGAAACTACGTTTATCCTGTAGTATAAATCTTCACGAAAACCGCCTTCCTTAATAGCTGTCTTCAGACATTTATTAGTTGCTGCAATTATTCTTACATCAACCTTTATTGGCTCGGAACTACCAACTCGATAAAATTCTTGCTCTTGTAAAACTCTGAGCATCTTTACTTGCACTGCTGGGCTCAGCTCCCCAATTTCATCAAGA
>CALIEE010000070.1 GCA_938022485.1 uncultured bacterium
GAACTTTGTCAATGGCAATGCGAGAGCTGTGACTGTTTATTATCAGTTCTATGTTTGGATTCTGTTTTTGAATTTTGGCAAAAGCTTTTGCGCCCCAAGAGTAGAGAACCGATTCACTGACTGTCATGGTAATTGCACCAGTCGCCTCAGAGGATTCTTCAGCTATAACCTCATTTAACTCTGCAATAATCGGCCGGGCTTTTTGCAGTAAGCGAAGTCCTTGACTTGTCAAAACAACATTGCGACCGCTTCTTTCAATTAATTCATAGCCGACATCTAGCTCTAGGTTCTGTATTCTTTTAGTTACGGCTGATTGGCTTAGGTGAAGCTTACTGGCAGCTTTTGTAATTGTTCCTGTTTCGGATAAAGCAATTAAGGCTTGAATATTGTCAATCATAGCATTCTTAAAAGTGATAAGAGATTGACAATTTATCACTAAAACTGAATTAGAGCTATTTGGGCGGGAGCTTTTTAAGTGAACTTAATTAGCGCTATGCCTGATAAAATAATAGCAATTCCTATAACTTTAGCTCGGCTGATATTTTCACCAAGAAACTTCCAACCCAGTATGGCTCCAAATAAGACAGAGATTTCCCTAGTTGGAACTATGTAGGAGAGTTCTCCAAAAGAGTAAGCGTAGAGAACCAAGATGTAGCAAGATATCACCCCTAACCCTATTTGAAGGCCAGGGATAAAAACGTCAGAAATTTCAGATAACTTATATCTTCTAAGAACAACCGGGCTTAGGCAAAGAGCAGATACTAGGAAGAAGCCACCGTTATAGGGGATAGGGGAAATATATTCAGAACCCACCTTATCAATTATCGAATAGAGCCCACTAAAAGCTCCAGCCAACATAGAAAGGAATACTAATTTCAAATCACTGCCGCTAGCTTTGGTTCCTTGAATAGCGAAGACCCCTAGTACTACTAGAGCAATTCCAAAGTAGCCAAGAGTCGTTATGTTTTCCTCGAAAAGAAACCAGGCACCTATGCATGCGGCGCCAACAGCACTTCCTCTAGTGATCGGATAGACTAAGGAAATCTCCCCCTTAGAGTAGCAAACGGATAAAAGGTAGAAATAGAGAGCATGCACGACCCCAGAGGCTAAGAGGCATTCCAGGCCTTCTGATTGAAAACTAATTTCTCCGCTTGCAATACTCCAGCTACTTACTAGGATTCCAGGAATCAGTAGACCCACCCAAAGTACGAATAAATTGCCAGTATGTTTTCTAAGTAAGAGGTTCCACCCAGCATGAATGGCAGCAGAAACAAGAATCAAGCTAAAGGCAGTAGAGTTCATTCTGAGAAGATAGAAGATTGAGTGAACAGCTTATCGCTAAGGGCTTGAAATTACATAGAAATAATATGCTATCGCGTCCCTTCAATTAGTAATAACTAATATATGGCAGATTTGAAAGAAGATAAGGGCCCGAAAGCTCAAGAGTCCGAAGGACAGGATATTAAAGAGTTACAGAGACTAGTGACCGAGGTCCTAAAGGAAAAGAGCTTTGTGGCCAGCAATGGCATTTCCGAATCTTGCTTGCACGAGATTGAAGGCATTGAAAGCAATTTGGAAGATCTAAAAATGCCTAAAGATGTCTCTATTTCAAGTTGGCGAGTTAGCGGGCAAGATTTAGTATACAAAGCTACCGAAGCAGAGATTAAGTCTCACTCATGCGAGGCCTCAATTGTTGAAAAAGCCCATTCAGGAACTGGAACTAAAGATTATCTTATTAAAGAGGCTAGTGGTAGTTCCGCTCGATTTAAAGCTAAAAAAAGAGAATTGCCTTCAAAAGAAATCTCAAAGGAAGGTAATGGTGTGCTTGAAGTCCTGCGAAAGAAAATTTTAGGTAGTGATTAATTGATCGCTGAGCACCTGGACGTTCCTTAAAAATCCTTTCTATTCCTTGTATCCCGAATTCATTTACTGAAGTTATTATGCCCCGAAGTTTATTGGGTTAGGGCAAAATCTCGTATAATATAATGGAGTGGCTAGTTAACGGGCAGATCAAGCCCCGAGATCATTAAGGCCGCTTTTGCTCTAGATTAAGAGCATTGTGCTGACCGGAGTTCTGATCAAGTTGATAGGCTAGTTGGTCGACATATAAATGGTCGGTAATTCCTAACATCAGGGAAGCTAAAAGGAGGCATAATGAGCACATCTTCAAAGGGTAAGGTCAGTAAGAAAGAGGTTATCTCTCAGGCACGGGAGCTTGCGGATAGGGTAAAGTCTTCCAAGAGTGAATCAGAGTCATCAGAACTTTCCCTGGCTATTCAAGAAAACCCCTTTGCCCAAGTAATGTTCAACACAAACTTGGATCCTGAGGCTAAGAGGGACCAAATAGCTTCTCTTGTTGCCTTTGACTCTGAAGCAACCAAGGAACAAAACAGAGAAAAGATCGAAGCTTTTCATAAGTTCATGGAATACCTTCAAGAGCAAAGAAAGGTGTTAAACCGAGAGGGAATTAAACTTCAAGACACGGAGGCTTTCGCTCAGCTACAAGGAGTGATCGACCAAATGAGTGCCGCAACTATCCAATTTCAGGAAAAAGTTGAGCCATTGATGGAAGTTCTTCAGGCTGTTTTTGAGATTAGAAAAAATAATAAAGTCACCGAGGTCTATAAAGATATTCAAGATGACCTTGCCTGGAAAGAGGAGCAGGAGGAAAAACTATCTGACCTTGAAAATCAGCAAGTTAGAAATAAGGATCAGTGGGTCAAGTTAGAGCGAGACCTTTCTTTTCTCTCTAAAGATCGTAGCTTGTTTGGTTTTGGCCCAGTGCGCGCAGAGTCTCAAGCAAAGATTGATGAGCTAAGGAAGTTTACTATTCCCGAAGCTGCTAAAGAGCATGAGAATCTTTTGGAAAGTATTGCGGAGCAGAAGGGCTTAATAGAAAAGGGAAGAGAAGGTCTGAACCCTGAACTAAAAGCTCAAAAAGAAACCTTACGGCATTTTTTAGATCTCACCAATGAAGATAACCGAGATCGACAGAAGGCTCTGATTGATGCTGCGATTAACTATGTAGATACCTCTGATGAAAAGCTCAAAAACGTGCTTGGAACGTTGGAGAGGTTAGGGAAGCATTCGGAAGTGGTAGGTGATTCCAATAGTATGCTTCGAAACTTCCATTTGATTATTGATGATTCTCTTAAGGTAGCTAATAACGGTAACCAGGGTGCTCGCAGTTCTTTGGAGCAGGCTCCAACTGATGAGTCTTCAATAGCAAAGATGAGCAGAGAGGAGCAGCTAAAGGATTTGAATGAGCATATTGCTCGAACAGACGAAGGGGCGGTTGATATAGCTAACTCTATTGGTGGCCTAACCAAACAGTCGGTTCAGATTCAAGCTTATAAAGATACGATCCGAAATGAAACCGGGAGTACTAAAAGGCTTCACTTGGAAGGTGTCTCTCAAATGGCAGAACAACTGATGTCAGTAATCAGTGCTATTTCTTCAGCTGCCACGACTGAGTCTCGAGCTGTTGCTGCTGGCAATTTTGCTGAAATGGCAGAGCAAAATCAAACCATTGTCTCTCAAGAAGTTATACGAAACGCCACTAATATTGATCTTGAGGCTAAGGCTATCTCCAAACTAGTTGGAGAATTAGAAGACTATGGCCAGGTCCTTAATGCTTCCAGTGAAATTGCTTCACAGGGATATGACAGAATGAGAGAAACGGTGGATGCAATCAGAAAAGTTTCTGGAAGTGTTCAAGGAGCTATTGATGATTTTAACGCCGACCGAGCCGATGCAGGTATTGCTGTTGGAAAGGGCGAGGAAAAGGCAGCCGCCGCAGAAAATACTGTAAAAGATAGCGAGCAAAAAGAGGGTTTTGCCAATCCTTTCGATAAACTAGGAAGTTAAATGGCAACAATTAATGAAATCCTAGTTAGAGCTAGTGAGCTGCTAGAGACCCGTCCAGGTTTTAAACTAGTCGGGCGTGATCGAGAGCTAGAGGAGCTTTCGAGCATCCTAATTAGAATGCTTAAACGAAACGTGATTGTCACGGGTCGACCAGGTGTGGGAATAAGCTCTGTTGTTCTTGGTTTGGAGTCTTCTAAAAATGATCTTGGAGTTTCTGCTGAAATTGTCGGTAAAAGATTTTACTGGTTAGATAGTGACGCTCTTTTTGAGTCAGGCAGTAGCCAGACAATCAATAAGCACTTCAAGATGGTTAGACAGACTTTAACTCAAACTCGAGATGCGGTGCTAGTAGTAGAGGATACAGTGGATTTCATCAGAGCTGCTCAAGCCAATGGATGCTCCAACGTTATAAACGGTCTGATGGGAGATTTAAAGAATGGTAAATACCAAGCTATTCTTGAAACCAATGATGAAAATCTTGGTGAGGTTCTAGCCGTTGATGGAGATGCTTTGGAGTTCAGCACTTTATATGAAGTTAAGGAGCCTTCGGCGGAAAATCTTCGCATTATTCTAAGCCAAGCAAGAGAACAACTTCAAAGGCATCATGGTATTTCGATTGCTGATGATGCCCTAGAAACTTCAGCCTCACTGACTGAGAAATATAAGCTTACTGTGTTACGCGCTCAACCAGATGCGGCAGTGTCGCTTTTGGATCATTCCATGACGGATCTGATCCAGCAATCTCAGGCTCGGCCTCTTTCGGTGACTGAAATGGAAGAGGAGTTAGAGTCTATTGCCGGGACGCCTGAAGAAGAGGTTCTTAGCACTAAGATTCAACAAGAGCTTGAGGCTTGGGAATCTCGTCAAAATGATGTCCGTAGACTTTATAGAGATATTACAGAGGGTGAGACTGAAATTAGAAAACTAGAAGCTGAGATTGAGAGATTGAGGGCTCTTCACCGTGAAAGAACTGCAGACCTAGAGAAGACCGCATCCTCCTCAGAATTTAATCAGGTTGCCTCTTCACTTGCTGACACAAATTTGGATACTGAAGAGATATCTGCTCTTAGAGATAAAATTGGAAAAATAAATAGGCTAATCTCAGACGCTAGCAATTCTTATCAAGAAAAGATCCAAAAAATTCACTCTGAACTGAAGTTAAACTCGGAGCTAGTATTGAAATCTTTTAGTAAGCTCTCAGGGATCCCGGTTGATACACTCAATGAGGACGAAAAAACTAAGCTAAAGGAATTAGATGATCATTTGGCTTCAAGAGTGATTGGTCAACTCGAGCCGGTGGTAGAGGTTGCCAAAGCTGTCAAGCGAGCGAGGCTAGGTCTTAAGCTTCCCAACAAGCCTTCAGGCACCTTTATGTTTCTTGGGCCATCTGGGGTTGGCAAAACAGAGCTTGCTAAGGCACTTTCTGATTCTCTTAGCATTCCACTGCTTAGGTTTGACATGTCAGAGTATATGGAGCGCCATGCTGTAGCTAAATTAATTGGAGCTCCTCCAGGCTATGAGGGTTATGAACAGGGAGGTATTCTAACTAACTCAGTTAGGAAAAATCCATACTGCGTTATTTTATTTGATGAGATTGAAAAAGCTCATGCTGATGTCTTTAATGTAATGCTTCAGATTCTTGACGATGCCCGGCTTACAGATAGTCGCGGGCTAACTGCTTCGTTTAAAGATGCAACAATAATAATGACTACCAATATTTGTACTAGACATTTTCTCGATGAGAATATTGAATTTGAAGATTCTAAGAAATTAGCAAAAATTGAACTGTATGATGAGTATAAGCCAGAGTTTTTAGGGAGGTTTGGTGGAAATATATTTTGCTTCAATCGGTTGAATAATGAAGTT
>CALIEE010000071.1 GCA_938022485.1 uncultured bacterium
GAAATATTCTTCTCCGATCAGGTCTGGACGTTAGCGATGCTTTAAATTTTGATGGTGGAGGCTCTTCTCAGCTTTATCTCTCTTCCAAAGCTTCGAATGATAAGATCTCCGAGGTAAATATTTCTGGAGGCGATTCAGTCCCGATCGCTCTTACATTTAAACCGCGACCTTAAAATGACAAAAGACTTAGCCCAGTTTCTACTTCCTCGCCGGTTAGAGAGGATGAAACAGGTTCTCGAAAAGAGAACTGAACAAATAACTTTAGTTCTCGATCAGGTTCATCACGAACACAATGTATCAGCTGTATTAAGGAGTGCTGATGCTTTTGGAATTCAGGATGTTCACTTAGTGGGGAGAGGTGGAAAATTTAGCAGCGGCATTACTCAAGGAGCAGATCGCTGGCTCAGCCTACACAGACACGAAAGTGCTAAGGAGGCTATTAGCGCTTTAGAGGATAAGGGTTACAAATTAGTTATTGTGGAACCAGTTGAGAAAGACTCTAAACTAAAGAGTTATCCAATTGGAGAGCTTCCTTTTGAAGAGAAGATAGCCTTAATTTTTGGTAGTGAGAAGCAAGGGATCGGAGAGGTATTTCGATCAAAGGCCGACATGGCCACTCATGTGCCAATGCATGGCTTCGTTGAGAGTTTTAATATCTCTGTAGCAGCAGCTATCTGCATGTTTTGTAGTTCAATTTCAGGAGAGGGTAGAAGTCGAGAGCTACCGCAGCTCAGTGAAGAACGAAAAGAAAGAATCCTCAATTCCTGGATTGAAGATGACTTGCGGGACGCTGAAGCTACCAAGCGAGAATTGGCTAAAAAGCGGTCTGGATCAGAATAGCTATTCTAGCCTCTGGCTTGAAATAATGCAGCCTTTTCAGGCTTATTGCGTTCAACCCGCAGTTATTGAGAAGCTATAGAAAACGAAACTCATTCAATTTCATTAGGGGTTCATTATGCGCTTCAAAAAGTCTAAAATTCTTACCCTAGCTGTTTTCAGTCTTCTTTTGACTTCTTGTTCCAGACGTCCTGTTCTTTACGAAAATGGCGCTTTGCAGCGTACGGGCCGTGATTTAGCTGAGCATGACATTGACGATTGTATGGAAAGAGCTGAGGTAGCTGGAGCCAAAGGCGACAGCAGAGGAGTCAAAGCGGCTAAAGATGCTGGAGTTGGCGCTGCAGCTGGAGCAGCCGCTGCTACAGTTGGAAGTGCAATTCTTGATGGAGCATTATCAGGAAGAGTGATTGGTGCTGGCGCTGGTGCCGGAGCCGCAGGTTCTCTGATTTATGGACTGTTCAGAAATAATCCAGACCCTGTCTTCGAGCGTTACGTAAATCTTTGTCTTGAAGAACGAGGCTACGACCCGATTGGCTGGAAGTAGACCTGCAGGCCAAAGAACCAACCCCAAATTTAGAGTTCCATATTTAGTTTAAATCGAGGCGGTCGAGGGTCGCGGAGTGAGCTGTGCTTCAGCACAGCGCAGCGACGAAAGCCCGCAGGCCAACGAATAAAACCCTAGATTTAGAGCTCTATATTTAGTTTAGATTGAGGCTGACAAAGCTCGAAGAGGGAGGCGTGTAATGCGTAATGCTCCTCCTTCAGTCGCATCACCTATGCTTCGGCCTGCCAAGCGGGCCGAGACACCGCACTGATGAGAGCTGCCGTCCAACGAAAAGATGCACAAAAACAACCCCAAATTTAGAGTCCCATATTTAGTTTAAATCGAGGCGGTCGAGGGTCGCGGAGTGAGCTGTGCTTCAGCACAGCGCAGCGACAAGATCCCGAAGGCCAACGAAGATCTAAACTAAATATGGGACTCTAAATAAAAAAGGGGTGGGGTTTAGATTGTACCCCACCCCCCAAAGAAACCAGTAGCAGGTTCTTTCCTTCGACCAACAAACAGTAATCATTGGCTTCCCTAAAGAATAGATTAATAATCTATTCCAGGAAGAAGGCTACCAGCATAAGTCAAAAAGGCTAGGCCTTTTCTCCTGCTAATATTAAACAATTATCAGCACTCACGCTCGATCTCTCCTTGTTTGGTCTATCGGAACAATTATTCATGCTGGATCACCTCCTTCTATTCTAGGTTAATCAGGCCAGGTGAGGTTCTTGCCTTCTCTTTCCGAAAAGTGAAGTCCAAGAACGAACATCCGGCTAGAAAATGTCTGGCAAAGTTTTGCCACACGACATCAATATAATATGAGACGAAGAATCGAACAATCTTCTTAAAATATTTTTAAAAAAATTAGGAGGGGAAATGAAAACTAGCTACCGACTTTTTCAGACTTCATTAGATAGCCAGCAATCGTGTAGATGACGACTAGACCAACGATGAAAACAAGCATACCAGTAAACTCATGGAAGAATCCTTCAGCTGCTTTAGGGTCGTAAAAATGGGACATCACACCGGTTGCAACTACCCGAAATGTATTAAGAATAACCGCTAAAGAAAGTGCTAAGGCGATAAGAAAAACTTTAGCAAGCATGGACATTCGGTACATCATACAAACGAGAAGAGCGACTGTTGTCATAGCAAAAACGGAACGAAGTCCACTGCAGGCTTCTTCTACGAGTAGACGCATACCTGGAATTTCAA
Source organism: uncultured bacterium (assembly GCA_938022485.1). Classification (GTDB taxonomy): domain Bacteria; phylum Bdellovibrionota_C; class UBA2361; order SZUA-149; family CALKYB01; genus CALKYB01. Next base: position 2,600 of record CALIEE010000071.1, read on the forward strand.
TGATGTTTCCTTGAACGAAAACAGGGACTCCCAGTAATCGAAGAGTGACTTCACTTGCTCGAGCAGCCATCGCCTGAAGCGGATTGAAAAGTCTCGGCATAATTGAAGCTGGCAAGGGATAGCTCATGTAGAGAATGGCCAGGGGACCCAGTACTATCTTTAAGAGGTCAGAGCGAAGGGAAAAGAAGACTACCGCTAGAAAGGCGGAAAAAAATCCAAACCAGCCAACAAAAGTTAGCTCAGAAAATCGCCATGCTAGAAAAAAGAAAGCGCCAACCAGGGCTAATATTATCCCTAGACCCGTTCGAATCGGCTCCTTCTTATCTAGCGTCGGACGATTGAGTAAGGCCACAATTTGGTCTTTTCTAATCCAAATTAAGTAAGCTGCTAAGACAGGTAGGAGAGAACCATGAGAGTAGTCGTCGTTACTCATCACAATGGTGTAGACAGATTCCAAAGCACCTGAGAAAGCGAGCCCTACGACAATCAAGGAAATTAAAGCTATTGCTGGTGCGCCAATACTAGTCATTTGGACCATTAAGAAGAATAAAATCGGTTATTTTGGGGAAAATACTAGCTCGGAATTTGAAAAAGCTCAATCAAATAGTATGTTATTATTCTGTCTGTAAAGGACGAGATTAGACGATTTTGACCAAAAAGTGAAAGAGAGACTGACAACTGAAGGTAAAGATTCTCCCCTGGTCTGGGGCGGGCTTCTGTCTCTTTGGCTAACTGCGATTTATGTCGGAATATTTTATGCCCGAGATATGCAAAGACTGGTTGAGGGTAGTATCGGTCGTGAGGCCTTCACGTACTTTGTATTATCTATTCTGGCAGCTACTTCTTTAAAGGTTTTTTTCTACTTAAAGGAAAAGGCTTCAAGTTTAACCAAACTCGACTATCTAGTTTTTGCATCTGTGACAGCTATTCTAGCTATCAGAACAATCCAGTTAGGAACTAAGGCTCCTGAAGAGGCGATGCACCTAGTCCAGTATGGTATGGTCTACTTCCTTACTCTAAAAACTCTACTCTGTTTTTCTAACAATGCTTTAATGCTTTTGTTAGCATTAGTTTTAACCTCTTTTTTCGGGGCATTGGACGAAGTAATTCAATGGCTAGCCCCCGAACGTTTTTTTGACTGGCGAGACATTGCTCTAAATATATTTTCTGGCGCCATGGTTTTCTTGCTTTTTTGTTTTCCCCTTAGGCCTAAACAAATAAAACTCGCTTGGCGTAGAAAGCCTCTACTAGGCCTTGCTTTTTCATCCCTAGTTTTAACGAGCCTGCTGACTGTTTGTTTAGTAAACACCCCTGGAAATTTGGCCAACCTCAGAACAATGGCACCTGCTTTTTTCAATCTTTTTCCACACGTTGGCGAAATGACAGAATATGGCTATCGCTTTGAAGCTGAAGGTGCAGGAGAGTTCAAAAGTAGATTAACGGAAGAACAACTTAAAAGGCTTGATTCAAATAAGGGAGCCAAATTCGCTAAGAATCTAAGCTCTATTCGAAACCAAAGCTATGCAGAAAAATTAGCTAAATATAATCCGGGGGAATATCCGTGGCAGCATGAGCTTGTGGTGAGGGTAAATAGGTTGAATAACGCTATTGGCCGGGATGATTTGTTAATTGTTACCAAAGAAAAAGAAATATTGAGAAAATATTCCCCGATTTTCTTTAAGAATTATTTCGAACAAACAGATCCAGTGAACAATACATTTGTCGATATCTCTGCGGCAGATGAAGATTATTTAAGCGAAGTATCTAAACATTTAGTTACTCTTTTCAGTAGAGATGATGTGAAGTCTTTCTATGGAGCCTTCTTTTTGATGTTCACTGTGGTTACTATGTTGATCTTTTTCAAGGCCGGTTAATTTTGAAACGACGGAAGTTTTTAAAAATTGCTAGCTCTGCTCTTATCGCTGGATTGCTGCCGTCCTGCTCAGCCACTTCTTCGAAGCTTAGCTCTCCATCGGGGAGAATTGTTTTTGCAACAGATTTTCATTTTGAAAATTCCTGGAATATTCCGAGAGCAGCTCGAAAACTCTCTCAAGCTATTCGCAATCTAAGCCCTAACTTAGTCATTTGCGGAGGAGATTTAATCTCTGAAGGTCTCTTAATTACTAACTCAGAGTATTTGCGGCGCTATCAAGTATTTCAATCGTTCTTAACTAGTCTTGGTGCCCCAGTCGTATTGATGCCTGGAAATCACGATATTTCTAGAGGGTCGGCATCAGGATCTTTTAAGACTTTCTCTGCCTTGAGTGGACGAGCCCTTCCCTACTCAGCTTTACAAGTTATGAGTTATAATTTGATATTTCTTAATTCTGTAGTGCCTGAAGATAGCCAACAAGGCTATAGAGGGGAAGTTTCAGAAGAACAGATTACATGGCTTAAGACTCTAGCCAAAAGCATGGACAAGAATTTTCCAATTATTCTTTTTAGTCATATTCCTTTTTTGAAAGAACACTCTACCGAAATTTTTTCTAGTGTAGAAAAAGTCCCAAGAACTCATTTCGTTAACAATTGGAGGGAAATTATATCCGCTCTAGACGATTTTAATATTCACTCCATCGTACAGGGACACACCCATTTACATAGAGAACTATCGATAGAGGGAATTCTCTCAATTACTTCAGGGGCAGTATGTGGCAAATGGTGGTGCGGGGAATTCAATGGAAGCTCAGAGGGCTTTTTAGTCGCCGACATAAAAAACGGATTGGTTGACTATAGCTACCAAGAAGTTGAGCTTGCTGCCGGTAAGCCTTGTTAGCGCAAATACTCAATAAAAAAGCTAGCCAAAGAAAGTACCAAGAAAAAACCTACAGTATCTGTAACCGTAGTTAGAATTGGCCCTGATGCCAGCGCTGGATCTTTATTTAATTTTTTAAGAATCAGCGGTAAAGAGCCACCAATCAGCACTGCTACTACTGTGTTAACAGCAAGTGCTCCCCCGACGACCAATCCCAAGTAGGCATTGCCTTTCCAGATCCAAGTTACCAAGGCAATCAAGGAACCTAAAACAGCTCCATTTATTATGCCCATTTTTAATTCACTAAAACAAACTCTAAGCACCTCGCCCGGGCGAATGATTCCCATTGTTAGCTCTCTTAAACTAACTGCCAGAGCTTGAGAGCCACTACAACCACTCATGTCTGAAATGACGGGTAAAAAAACCGCTAAGGCAATAACTGTAGAAAGCGTGTCTTCAAAAGATGCAATTACACAGGCTGCTATGGCATTAAGAACGATATTAATGCTTAGCCAGGAAAGCCGTCGTCTCGAACGCAAGGCAAGGGGCATGCTTCTAAGCTCATCACCTCCAACAATACCGCTGGCTTTTAGAAAAGTATTGGCTTCCCTCGAGGCTAAAGCTTCACTAACAGTCTGTCTTTTTACGACACCTAAAAGCTCTCCGTCTTTAGCAGTAACGGGTACTCCCAAATAGGAATAGCGGTCGAAAAGCTCCGAAAGCTCTTCTAGGGGATCTTCAGCCGATACTGAAATAGTATTGGCAATCATGATCGTCTCTAGGAGCGTATTTTTTGAAGAAAAAAGTAAATCTCTAATTCTTACAACTCCAACCAAAGCACCAGAGTCAGAGGTGGTGTAAAGATACTGAACATCAGAATCCGCTGCTGACTCTTGTTCTTTTTCAAGATAAGCGATTGTATTCGAGACCGTGTCCTTAGCCTTCATCTTAAGGTGAGAAGAACTCATCAATGCCCCAGCAGAAAAATCTGGCCAAGAGACCTTTTCAGCTATCTCTTCAGCTTCCTCAGCTGGCATGTTTGAAGTGATTTCTTTTGAAAGCTCTTCAGTCAAAGCAGAGATTAATCTCACTCGAAGAGGACTCTCCAGCTGATTGAGTATCTCTGCAGATCTCCAGCTATCAATATTTTCAATTATCTCAACCGCCTGACCATCTGGAAGCTCGCCGAGAAGCCTTGCTGCTTGTTCAATAGAAACCATATGGAAAAGCTTTCCTATGGCTTGAACTTCAACCAAGGAAAAATCATGAGCAAGATCTGTAGATTTAGTTGCAGTGAGCACTTCGTCAAATATCTCTGGCTCACTTACAAAAGTAGTGGCCAAGGAAATCCAGGAATTATCAATCTCAGCTATGTGATCTTGAGTTTCAGTCATACTATTTCTTGATTAAGAGACAGGGCAATCTTAGGGGAAGGACTACAAAAGGAAAAGAGATCAATCCCTTTCTTTCAAAACTTGCTGTCGATAAAGCTCAAGTCGTTCAGAAATTATTTTATCAAGTCCCCTATCAGTCGGTTGATAAAATATTTCTCCAACTAGCTTTTCTGGTAGGTAGTCTTCTGCAACAAAGCCTTCTGGGAAATTAT